>JAFYQC010000260.1 GCA_017547265.1 Kiritimatiellia bacterium
AGCTCCTCATTGTTGTGTTTATATTATACACAACATCGACACAAACGGCAATATAGTTTGCGCTCATATCGCGCAAAAATCATCGCTCAAAAAACGAAGTAGTGGATTTTCGCCGATAAACCTGCGGCGAGACGCCTGTAAACGACTTGAATACGCGGCGGAACGTCGCCGGAGAGGAGAATCCGCAGCGAAGGTGCAGCCCGCCAATCTGTCCGTCTCCGTCGGAAATCAGTTTCTTCGCGAGTTCTATTCGCGCTGAATGTATTTCGTCGAGAATGGACGAGTGAAAATACTGCTTGAAACGAATCTCCCCGGAACGGCGGGAACACTTCATCAGTTTTACGACTTCGCCGACCGTCACTCCATCGGCCGCCCGCCGTCTGATCATCTCGAGCGCGGCGTCGATGTTACCGCCCTTGGCGGATATCCGACGCGTTGTCTGGCGCAGCGTTATCTCGTGCGCCGAGAATGTCCTGACGATGCCTCTCAGCCTTGGATTTGCGAGTCGCTCCGCGAGAAGATCCGCCGCGCCGCGCCCTTCCTCGGCAAAGGACGGTCGCACACTCGTCAGAGTCGGCGAAAGCGCCTCGCAGTACGCCTCCACGTCGTCGACACCGACAACGAGAAGCTCGTCCGGGATGGCGATTTCCGCACGCGAGGCGACGGATATGACGTCCGCAGCGACCGTGTCGTTCGCGCAGAACACGCCAGCGGGACGTGGCAACGACCGGATGAAGCCCGAAAGCTTCTTCTCCCACGACGAAGTGCCTTTCGCGCCGAACTCGAAATACGGACTTCTGTTAAGCTCGACCGCCTCCTTGAACGACTCGCGGCGGCCCTTTGACCAGAACGGCGCATCGGCGCGGTCTACAAACGCATAAGACGCGAGATCATAGCGCAGCAGTTCCTTCGCGGCGATGGTTCCCACCGATCGCGCGTCCTGCATGACGCAAAGAGCGCCTGTCGGAAGCGTCGTCGGATCGCGGTCGAGCCACACCGTCGGCATGCCCGCGAAGTCCGCGGCATTAAACGCCTTGTCGTCAAGTGCGCAGTGGACTATGCAACCGTCCGGATTCCAGAATTCGAGGAGCTTAAGAAGCGTCTTGCGCGAATCGATGTCGCCTATGATATGAACGCTCCATCCGTGCTTGTCGCGCAGGGCGGCTATTCCCGAAAGGAGAGTGGCAATGTCTATTGTCGCCGAAGAAGAAAGAAAAAGTATATCGCGCTTCTTCATCTTGAATACCTCCCTTCGTCATGAGACCGTCGGACGCGACAAGCTGCGTCCTCGTCAGAAGCCGTAAGCATCGGCATGAGAAATCCCCCAACCACGCTGCGGGCGAGAAAACCGACCATCTTCCCCTCTCCCACGGTCTCGTACCAGTCCGAAAGCGGCACGCGCGACGGCGTCTCGTCCGCAAAGCGGTATACGCCCGACACGAGAGAGTCGAATTCCTCGCGACTGTCGGCCATCGCCGCGCACCACATCGTCCAGTCGCCTTTCGTGTATGTCTTGCGGCTGTCTAACGGAACGCCGAACTTGTTTGCGAACCGGACGTATGCGGCGGTTTCGCCGCGGAAGACCTCGTCTGGGAAGAGATCGAACCCAAGCACGCGATCCCACACGAGATTGTACTTGAGACTCCACGTCTCCGGCTGGTCGAAAGCGAGGCGCGTCGCACCGTCGCGTCCGCCTTGCGCCGCCTTGACCCACTGCATGCTCATGATGAGCGAGTCGAGCTTGAGGCGGTCGGATCCATCCGATGGCTCGCCGCGGGCTCGCTCTCGCATCTCAACAAGCATCGCATACGAACGGAGGGCGAGTATCGACTTGAGCGAAAGGTTGGCGTTGTGCGCAAGGTGCCCGGCGAAGTCGTCGGTGCAGAGCTGGTCGCCGGGATCGAAGCCGAACCGCTTTAGGTATTCCGCCCACTTTGCCACAGTCGGCCACCACTTCTCGGCGAAACCGGCGTTACCCTCACGCTGCGCGAGCGCGGCAAGCGCAATTAGCATGTTTCCGCACTCCTCCACCGGCATGCGGTCCGCGTCGGCGTGCGGCTTGCCGGTCTTGGGGTCTGTCCCCATCGAGTACACCTGGCCCGTAGCGAGAGGATACTGCCCGAGGTCGTGCGGCGAATAGTCGTAGTTCCACTTGTCCGACGAGGCGTACTCGAGTATCGGGCGCAGCGTAGCGCGGGTGAGTTCTGTCGAGGTGTAGAGCAGGAGCGGCAGCTGCGGATAGAATACGTCCACCGTCCCGATGCATCCGGTCGAACCGTTCTCCTTCGAAAAGTAGAAGAGCTCCCCGTCAGGGGCCGTCACGAGCTTGCACGCGGCGAAACTCTGCCGCCACGCAAGCGCACAGAGTCGCGCATACTTCTCGCCACCGCGCTGCCGAAAGGCCGCCGCAAGCGCCTCGTCCCTGCATGTCGCACGCGCGCGCACCGCGGCGTATGCGCCGACCGCATCCTCAAGCATCTCTTCAAAACTCTTCCCGTCTCTGCGCCAGTATGCCTGCAGATCTTGGTCGAACCACCTGATCGACTTCACGTCGTCGTAGGCCAGGATAAAATGGTCACCGCAGTCGACCGTCCATGCATAGCCCCAGTCGCATCTTACCGTGTCTCCCGAGCTCCAGAGCGGATTCTGCTCAACTCTTCCAAGTCGCACGGCAGAGCGTCCCGCCACAGTCAGCATGTTGGTCGCGACCGCGGCGCTTTCGTCCTCGCGGCAGATGTTCGGGCCGAACGAGGCGCGAAGCTTCCACGTCTTCGCGCCTTCAATGGACGCGGTGAGGTATGTCACCGGACGGGAAAACGCTTCGAGGTCGTCGGGATCCTTCGCCGTAAGGAACTCGAGCGTCGCACATAGACCGTCCGCGCCAACATACCGCACGACCGTCGTGAGCGGACGCACCTCGCAGGCGACCTGTTCAAGCGCCGGAGCATCGGCGGGTTCTGTTCCGCAGAGTCTGTACACCTTCCCGTCGGCCTCAAGCACTACGTTGAGCGGCTGCGTCTTCCACGAGGCCCAGTGCGTCGTCTCGCCGTCCGTCAGTCGGTCGTGCGGCGACCACACCGAGAAGAACGGGTCGCACGCGACGAGCGGAACTGCCGGCGGCCGGAGTGGGCGCGGCACAGTCTCCAGCGTGTATGTGCCCGCAGGATAGTCGCGCGTCGTGCCGTTGAACGAAACTGAAGCGACGGAATTCTTGGGCACGGTGAATTCCCAGACGAGCGTGCCGTCGTCGTGGTAGCGCCACGCACTCCTTATGACGCCGTTCTTCGTCTTGTATGTCGCCTCGACGCTTCCGAGACGCCTGTCGGGCAGCGGCGCAAGCTCGAAGCGGTCGTCGAAGCCTCCGGCGGGGCCGGGGCGTATCCCCGCCGCAGCGCCGAAGAGCCAGTCCGTGAACGATCCGTATGCGTAGTGGTTGAAGCTGTTCATGTCCACTGGGCCAAACCCCTTCTCGACCGTGTAGCTGTTCCACCGCTCCCACATCGTCGTTGCACCCTGGTGCACCGTAAAGAGCCAGCTCGGATCCTTGTCCTGGAGAAGAAGCGAATACGCGGCGTCGGGGCGGTTGGCGTCGCAGGCAAGCGCGTCGAGAATCTTCGCCGTTCCGAGAAAGCCCGTCTGCAGACATCCGCCGTGGTCCTCGATGTTCTTGAGAAGGCCATCGACGGCGCTCGCCTTCGCCGCGTCGTCGTAAAGTCCCAGCTGCAGCGCAAAGACAGCGGGCGTCTGCATGTGGCGGAATATCTTCAGGAGACCCCCGTCAGGTTCGAGGAAGTTTTCCTTGAGGTATTTCCACGCCTTAAATGCCATTTGCAAGTATCTCTTCGCATCGTCACCGCGCTGCGTCGCAAGTGCCATGTCTGCCATCTGTTGCGCGTCCATCAGCCAGTAACATCCGCCGAGATAGTCGAAGTACTTCTGCGCCTCTGGCAAAAGATAGCGTCCGTCCCACTGGTGGTCTGCAGGCCATGAACCAGTTGGTGTAATCTGCTCGTACGAAACCCAGTCGCCCCACTGGAAGCCGTCGGTCGTTCGGTGCTGCGTCAGGGCGATTCTGTCGACATAGCGCGACATCGAATCCCAGTTCTCCTCGACTATCCGCGTATCGCCCGTCATGCGCCACGCCGTCCAGGGAACGGCAACGCCCGCGTCTGCCCAGCCGAGGCGTCCCCACATAACCGCGCCCCAGCCCATCATCGGCGCAACGGCGGGATAGAGGCCGTCCGCATTCTCGCCCTGCGCGTCGCGCATGTCCGACATCCACTTTGAAAGAAAACCGTACGCATCGGCGAAGCGGAATGCCGCCGGAGCGAACACCTGCGTGTCACCGCACCAGCCCATCCGCTCGTCTCGCTGCGGGCAGTCAGTCGGAATCGAAAGGTAGTTTGAATACATCCCCCAGCGCGCGTTCTTGACAAGGCGGTTCACATCGGCGTTGCCGGTAGTAATCGTGCCGCGCTCCATCGACTTTGCGACAGAGGTAACCGGAATAGACCGCACGGATAAAATCTCAACCGGGCCGTTTGCAGACAATTCGGCATAGCGATAGCCAAAGAAAGTCATCGAAGGGATGTAGCGCTCCGCACCGCCACCCGCAAAAACGTACTTCGCCATCGCTCCGTCCGCCGCCAGCTTGCGGAGGTTCGCGCGGTAGACGCTTCCGCCAGGCCCGTCGTTGCCGCGCGACTTCTCGCCGTTCAAGTCGTTTAGCATCTCTCCGCCCTTGAAGGAAAGCACAACGCCCTTCTCGGCCCGCGCGACGATCTCCGGTATCGCAGCGGCATTCTGGCCGAAATCGACGACGAGGCGTTCGCCATCCTTGAGAGAGACGCTTTCGCCAACGCACAGCCGAGCCGTTCTCGCCGCGACCTTCCCAAAGGCATTGCTCGTCGCGCCAGAGACGTCCGCATCCGAGTAGACATATGCCGCCTTGGGATCAAGCGCGAGGTCGCGCCGAAGCGAAACGCCGGGGCCTTCCATGGCGGTGACAGCACCGGTAAAGTTGGTGTTCACTTCGGCCGGCGCGTTTCCGGCGCATGCGGTTGCGTCCTTAACTGCACGCGCGTCGCGCACTTCGCCGAAGTAGATTCCCGCGCGTTCAAAAGGCGTTGCAAAAGACGCGCTCCAACTTTCATCGGTTTCCACAACCACACTCGATCCATCGCTGAACACAATCTTCGCCTTCGCGGCGAAGGCGGGTTTTACGCCTTTGCGGCCACCGGCGGCATCGGAGAACCATGAACGCGCCACAAACGCGGAGACGTCGTTCTTGCCGCCTTTGCCTCGCCGCCAGAGGTGCGTGACGTCATACGAGAGGAAATGCCGTCTGCGCCAGACATCTGTCGCGCCCGGCCTCAGGAAGTCCGCCCTGTTGCCGTCTTCCTCGACGCTGACGAGAGAGCCGTTCACGTAAAGTTCAAACGTCCCGAGCGCGGACGCAAACAGTTCCACGCGCGAGACGTCTGCCGCATTTACGACGCGCCTTGAGAATGCCGCGGCCTTTTCATCCTGCTTGAGATCGTCGCCCTTCCACTCCTCGGCGGGCGAAACGAAAGTGAACTTCCCGGGCGGGACGTTCTTGGGATCGGCGAAGGAGGAAAGCCCGACGGCCCTGTTTTCCATCCCGTCGTCAGGCAGCGTCGCCATTCCGACGCGCGAGTCGGCGCAGCCGAAGAAAAGGCGCCACTTGCCGCGGAACGGAACAAGGCCTTCGAGGAACACCGTTCCAGACGGATACTGCCCAGACTTCTCGTATTCCGCCTCGGGGACGAAAAACGGATTGTCGAGTCGCGCAATGACCTTTGTCGGATCCTTTGCGGAAAAGAGCACCTGCCCTCCGCAGTACGCGCCCGCCGCATATCGTGCATCCCCCTCGGCCCCTGGCTTGTTCTTTCCGTTGTAGAGGAGGAGAATGCCCTTCTGCGTCAGGACTGCAGGCGGGCCGCATTCGGTGAGCGCGGAGTCGAACTTCCCATTGCGCGGCTCGATTACGCGCAACAAATCTCCATTCGCGTCGCATACAGGGCTCCAGTTCACGAGGTCGTCGGAAGTCGCGAGGTTCACGAACTCCTCGCCCCAGTACATAAGATACTTGCCGCCGATCTTTGCCGCGACAAGCGCGTCGCCCTTGCGTTCGCACACCATGGACGCGGACTTTGTGGCGAGATCGCGGAAACGCCCTGAGAATGCGGGACCGTGCTTCGTCCATTTCAAGAGGTCGCGCGACGTCGCAACGCCAAGACGGGGAACTTTCCTGTTCCACATCGTGTAGAGCATGAGATAGCGCCCGTCCGGCGTCTCGCAGACGCGCGGGTCTTCGCACCCTCCAGGCGCGTCCCATTTCTCAGCACCGTCTTTGCCCGGGAAGAGCACCGGCTTGCCAAGCCGCCTGAAAGACGAGCCGTCGGACGATAGGGCAAGGCCAATGCGCGACGTTCGCTCGCCTATGCCCTCGCCGGACGCGTTTTCGGCGCGGTACAGGATTGCAAGCTCGCCGCCGAACGTGGCGGCCGCGGGATTGAACGTGTCACGCGCTTCCCACGCGACGGATTTGCCGCGCATGGGGCAGTCGAAGCGAGAGTCTGGACGAGGCGAGACAACTGCGCCGCCTTCGCGGACAAAACCAAGCCATGCCCATGACGATGCGTCTTCGGCGCTCGCAGCAGTTGCCACCGCGAGCGACAGAACCAAAGTTGCGAACCTTGCAGACATTGTCACTTTTCGGCCACAAGCTCGAATACGGCGGAATCGTAGTCCTTGTCGCCAAGCGAAACCGGAAGGCCAAACTTCATCAACGCCTCGCCTGTCGGGATCGTCTTTTCTTCCATCTCCGCCACGAAGTCGGTGCACTTGCCAAGAAGCGGCGAATGCGGCCTGCGCCAGCTCTCAGTGTTCAGCTCGCGAAGACGATAGCGCCTCTTCGGGTCGAGGCCCTGCATTACAAGCGGCGGCAAATAGTTCTTGCGCATGTCGCGGGAAAGTCCGTAGACGCAAACGATAGCATGG
>JAFYQC010000261.1 GCA_017547265.1 Kiritimatiellia bacterium
ATCATCGATACGCATTGGGGTGAGGACGCAAACCCGTGGTGTCTGCTGGCGAGAACGGGTGCTCGCAAGGTGATGACGCGCGAGTTCAGGGATTGGCTGGACAAAAACCACTCGGAGTGGCCGCTTGGTCAAAGCGACGCAACCATCTACGCAGGGTCGCGAGATTTCGAAAAAGAAGGCGGTCTGGCGTATCGTGACGCAACGGATGGAGAGCTATAGGAGAACGCCTGGCAGTTCTGGAACAACTACAACGCCCTTCCCAAGCGCGTTGCGTTCAAGGACGGCAAGCTGCTCGCGTTCATGGCGACGGAGGGAATGGACAAGGATCAGGCGTTCGACGACGCCGCGTACGACGGCGGAAGCGAGCTTGCGCGGCGGTTGCCCGATCTCTACGCCGAATACGAGCAGTGGCAAGAGAGCGAGGAAGGCCAGAACGAGGGCGCGAACTTCTACGAGTGGCTGGATCATGAGCACTATGACGAACTCCGGGAGTTCCTTGACAATCCTTCCGAGGAATGGTGGGACCGCCAGGACGAGTCGCACATCGGACACGACGGCCTGATGGAAATCGCCGGCGCGAAAGGCGGCATCCGCTACTCCATCGGCGGCATCTACACCGGCAGCGCGGCGGACTACGAGAAGCCGTCGCTGCACCACGTCGGCACCGGCGAGGGAAGCCAGGTCTACGGTTGGGGCCTGTACGGCAGCACTGTGAGGGGAATCGCGGAAGGATATGGTCGTGGCGATGTGTTTGCCAAGAAGAGGCCGACAAGAGCAGGTCATTTTGAAATAAATGGCAAGAGACTACCAGAATGGGTTAGTGATAGACTTTTGGAGTTTGACGAAGACGGAAGTACATATTTCGACGGCGGAAAGCCGGATGTAAATTTTCTTATAAAAGGGCTCAAGGATGAAGGTGTCATACATGGCCATAAGGATGCAGCAGAAATTCTGAAGCAAGTAGAGGCAAACCGTGAAGGATTGCGTTTCGTTAGCGAAACAGAAGGCAATCTCTACGAGCAGACGTTCTTCACAAACCGCAAGCCGGGCGACGAGAGCCATTTGCTGAAGTGGTACGACGAGATTTCCGATGCCAACTGGGACAGGGTGATCGCACAGGCGGAAAAAGAAGGCTTGCGCGATAAGTTGAAAGGCGCATGGTGGCTTCGCTTCAACGGCGATCTGGAGCATTTCATAACCGACAACGGCAACAGCGGCGACGCCATTTACGAAAGACTGTCAAAGCTTCTCGGCACGCCTCAGGCGGCCAGCGAGTTCCTTGCGCGCGCGGGCATCGACGGGGTAAAATACCCGGTGGACTCGTATGGCAAGACGCTTAAGGACGGGGATGCGGCGGGCTGGAACTACGTCTCGTTCCGCGACGACAACATCAGTGTGGACCACAAGTGGACCGACGGCCAGCGGCGGTACTCGATCACCACTCTGGGAAAATACAACACAGACGATCTCCGCGATCTCGCCCACCGTGTCAAGGACGGCGACAGCGCGGCGATTGCGGATGCGGGGCGCAGGCTTGCGAAGATTCTGCCGAAGAACGCAGTGCTCGTTCCTATGCCGTCGCGCACTGGCGAGCCGACCACCATGCGGGCACTCTCGGACGCGATCGCGGCGAATGCCGACGGCGCGACGGTCGTGGACGCGCTGCGCTCCAATCCCCACGAGTCGAGCTACGAGCGCAAGAAGCGCGGCGACGAGCCAGAGGAAGTCGAGATGCGCCGCGTCGCGGAAATCCCAAAGGGGCGCGAGGTCTATGTCGTCGACAACGTGATCGACACCGGCGCGATGTACCACGCCGCCATGCGCACCATCCACGACGCGCATCTGCTTGCGCTCGCGGACACCGACAAGACTCCCGCCGAGCTGCGGCAGACGATCGCGCAGAACATCGACCACATTCTGTCTCGCTTCGACGCGGCAAAGGGACTGTCGAAGAAGGATATTTTCGCAAAATTCGACAACAGGCAATTAGAAATCGGATGGCTTCCGAGCGACCTTGCGCTGCCGGACGAGCTTCAAGTCGCCAAGCGTTCCGTCATGGGTGCCGAGGCATTCATTCTCGACCACATCCACAACAAGCCCGGCCACGAAAAGCAGCTTACGGCGGACGATGCGCGGCGGATGCTCGCCAACATCGACCCGAACAACGAAATGCGCGTAGTGCCGCAGCGGGGGTCGTTGTCGTTGGCGTTTATTGCGCCCAATCCAGCGAACGGCTGGGACTGTACGGTGATTGCGCCGCATGGTGGTGCGCTGTACGTGTTCAAGACGATGTTCGGGCAGACAAGAAAACCGTACCAGGACAAGTCTCTGATACGGTATTCGGTCTCGGTTCGACGGAACGAAGCCGCGGATCGCCTTATACGGGGAGGTCTCTCGTCAATTCGAGATTTTTCCGAGACGCCGCGTAGTATATCACAATCCGGCGCTCCGGCGCAAGGGGGGCGCTTCTCCGTCTCCGCGCCGGCAGTAGCCGATCCTGACGTGCAGGTCGCGAAGGAGTCTGCGGAGCAGCGCTACTCGGTGTTCGCCGGCGAGAAGACGGCTGCTCCGCGCCTTTTGAAGCCGCTCGCCGAGGCAAAGGCCATGCTCGGCGACGGCGAGTACACGGATGCCGTGCGCCGCGAGATATACGACAAGACAGGCTGGTGGCGAGGGACGGATGGCAAGTGGCGCGTCGAGCTGCCCAACCTGAAGCCGAAGTACTTCGACGCGGACGAGTCCGTCGACTTCGCGGACTCCGACCTCCTGCTGGAGAAGTACGGCTGGGACGAATACTCCGCATACTGGCTGCGCGACCTCGTCACCTTCCCGAAGGGGCTGAAGGCTAATACGTACGAGCTGGGCGAAACGCTCGTATTCTTCGTGGACGAGGAGCAGATGAAGTCGGCGAGCGGAGGCGAGGACGCATCCGCTGCGACGTTCGTGCGGGTGGAGCAGGGTCTGTTCGGGCCGCAGGTCACGTGCGAGATACACGTCGTCGATCCAATGGTCGAGGACCGGGAGCGCAACGGCCGCCAGCGGCTCGCGCAATCCACGCTCGACTCGATTACGCACGAGCTCCAGCACGTCATCCAGCTGCGCGAGGGATTTGCGTTCGGCGGCAACATGACGGACGCGGGAAGCGACAG
>JAFYQC010000262.1 GCA_017547265.1 Kiritimatiellia bacterium
CCATTTTCCCCCACCCTTCACATTACCCTATGGGGTAGCATGAGGTACCGTTGACGGTGCCTTACCTTATGAAATGCATGGGCTGCCAGGGTTCATCGGCGGAGCGGGGGATGGAGTCGCCGCGCTTGAGGTTCTTGAGAAGCCACGCCATATTGCGCCCAAGTGTGCGCATCGTCTGCATCCCCTCGGTGTCGCGTTCGCACTCGCCCTCGTCGCGTCCGAACACGACGTTCCAGTACTGCGACGTGACGACCGGGCAGTTCAGCATCTCGAACGGCATATTCATGCACTGAAACGCCGCTGTCGAGCCACCGCGCCGGCACACCGCGACGGAGGCGGCAGGCTTCGTCTTGACGTGCGCCCCACCAGCAAAACAGACACGCTGCCACACGGCGAGAAAGGCGCCGTTTGGCTGTCCGTAGTAGGTGGGTGCGCCGACCACGAACGCATCAGCCGTCGGAAGCTTCTCGATGATACGGTTGGCGATGTCATCGTCGAACACGCAATGTCCGAGCGACTTCTGGATGCACTGGTAGCACGCGCAACATCCGTGCACCTGCTTCTTGCCGATCCAGACTGTTTCGGTCTCGATCCCTTCGGCGACGATGGTGTCGGCAACTTCCTTGAGCGCACGCGCCGTGTTGCCGTTCTCACGCGGGCTTCCGTTGATGAGCAGTACTTTCATTTCGTTCCTTTCTGGCATTTTTATCTCACGCAGAGGCGCGGAGAGGCAGAGAGCACAGAGATTGTTTAGGTTGATGGAGCGGAGGAGTCATTAAAGCCGTTTACGACCCGAACATAGCCATCAACTAACTTCTCCATTCCAAAATTTATCAACAGGCCAAGTGGGAGATTCATGGCGATGAGATAAGTTTTGACCTGCTTGAGAAAGAGAGGATTCATCTTTTCAGTGGCCTTGAGTTCCACAACGATTCTTCCATCCACAAACAGATCAACCCTGAAGGCATCTTCAAGTGTCATACCCTCGTATTCGAATGACACGGATTTCTGCCGCTCGACCGAATGACCACGCTTCAAGAGCTCCGCTTCAAGCAGCCGCTCGTAAACAGACTCAAGCATCCCCGGCCCAAACTTTCGATGTACCTTTATCGCAGCATCAAGAATATCACCGGTAATCTCATTCTCTACCATATCCACCTCTCTCTGCGCTCTCCGCCTCTCTGCACCTCTGCGTGAAATTTACCTGCTCACAATCCTTTCATCGACGAACGCTTCCAGCGCGGCGACGTTTGACTTGATTGACGAGCCGCCGAACGCCTTGGGCGTCAGAACTTTCGCCTCGTCACCGATCACCTCGGCAAACTCGCTGCCCACGCGCTGCATTCCGCCGCCGCCGTGCGTCTGGAAGAGACACACGGTTTTGCCCTTAAGCGCATCCTTACTCTGCGTCACCCAAGTACGCACGGGCGGCGCCATCGTGCCCCACCAGTTGGGAGTGCCGACAAACACCATATCGTATTTCGAAAGGTCGAGACCTTCAATAGCCTGGATCGGACGAAGCGTCTTGCCCTGACACTCCGGCTTCGCCTCATCGCAGCACTTCTGGAAGTCACTGCTGTAGGACGTCTCGGCCTTTATCTCAAAGAGGTCGGCACTTGCCTTCTTCGCGATTGTCTCTGCGGCAAAGCGCGTGTTACCACTCCACGAGAAATATACGACTGCTGTCTTCATTTTGACTTCTCCATTTGTTTTTTGATCTAGAGGCGGCGCTTCGGGCGCTGCCACATTTGAAGTTTCGTTTGTTGTCGTCTCCTTTGCGCAGCTACTTCCAAGTGCCGTTATACCTGCAACTGCAACCGCACCCTTAACGAATTCTCTCCTGTTCATTTTGATTTCCTTTCCGTTTATCGCACGCTCTTGCCGAGCTTCTTTGCCGCGGCGATGAACTTGGTGCAGTTGACAGTGCCTTTTTCGTAAACGCCGTCGGCGCAGACCATGCCGCACTCTTCGCTGCCCTCGTAGCAGTCGAGGAATCCGCGCAGGGCGGCGAGCGAGCCGTCGAACTTGTCGCGGTTTGTATCCGCCATCGTGAGGATGTAGTAGAACCGCTTGTTCGTGAGATTGGGATAGACGACCACCGTGCGGTCGATGAGCGCCTTGAGCTGTGCGCAAATCGAGTAGAAATAGACGGGCGAGGCGAGGACGATGACGTCCGCCGCCATCATCTTGTCGATGACCTTCTTCGCATCGTCCTTGATCGCGCACTTGCCGGTCTTCTGGCAGGCGTAGCAGCCGGTGCAGTAGCCGATCTTGAGTGCGGCGATGCGCACCTTTTCGACTTCGTTTCCAGCTTCCTTCGCTCCTTGCGCAAACGCGTCGCAGAGGATATCCGAGTTGCCGCCCTTGCGCGGCGACGATGAGATGATTAATACTTTCTTGCTCATGGCTTTGCTCCCTTTCAGAGTTCCTTGATGATTTTTGCCGGGACTCCGGCGACAACCGTGCGCGGCGGCACGTCTTTCGTCACGACAGCACCCGCGCCTATGACTGCGCCATCGCCTATCGTCACTCCAGGAAGCACTTGCACGCCCGCGCCGAACCACACATCGTTTCCGACTGTTATGGGTTTTGCGTATTCAAGCCCTTTGTTGCGGCGCTCGGCATCCAGCGGATGCCCGGCCGTATGGAAGCCGCAGTTGGGCGCTACAAATACATTCTTCCCGAACACGACCTTCGCGCCGTCGAGAATGACAAGTCCGTGGTTGGCATAGAAGTTCTCGCCGAAGGTTATGTTCGTTCCGTAGTCGCACCAGAAAGGTGCCTGGACGCGAACGCCTGTGCCGACGCTGCCGATTATCTCGCGCAGCTTTGCGTCTTTCGCGGTCCAGTCGCTGGGCTTGATCTGGTTGTACTCCCAGCACTTGTCCTTGCACTCGTCC
>JAFYQC010000263.1 GCA_017547265.1 Kiritimatiellia bacterium
CGGACGTGAAGTACGCGCCGTTCACGACGGCCTTCACCTTCTGCCGGTTGCCCTGCGTCAGGAACGCAAGCGACTTCGCGACCCGCACGGGGGTTTTCTTCAGCCCCTCGCGATCCGGATCCTCCCCCAGCTCGACCAGCAATTCCCTGACAAGCTTCGCAATCCGCTTTTGATTTGGTTCTCGCGTTTTCAAGACTTTAGACCTTGGATTTCAGACTTTTATCTTTCCGGACGAGGTCCGCGGGAACGGCTCCTTGCGGATGACGATCGTCTTGATCCGCTTGTAGACGGGGAGCGTCAGGTTCAGCTCGCCAATCGCCTTGCGGACAAACTCCTCCGGCATCGACGGATAGACCTCCGCCTTGATGTCACGGGACTCGCCCTCGCCGGAGATGACGGCCTCGAGAACGCCCGGCAGCAGCAGAAGCTTTTCCTCCAGCTCCTCCGGGGCGATCTTCTTGCCCGAAGAAAGGATGATCGTACGCGAGGCGCGGCCCGTGATCCAAACGAATCCGTCCTCGTCAATGTACCCGACGTCCCCAGTGCTGTACCAGCCCTCGGAATCGATTACCAGGGCCGTCTTCTCGGGCTGCTTGTAATAGCCCTTCATCACGCACGGGCCCTTGATCAGCAGAATCCCCTCGGGGGACACCTTCGTCTCAACCCCCTTCGCCTGCGAGACCTTGCCCTGCGCCCCGACATGCGGATCGCCCGCAAGCGGGGTGATCGAATAGGCCGCGCATGTCTCCGTAAGGCCGTAGCCGGTAATCATCTTTATCCCGAGCGCCGTCAGATGCTCGTAAGTCCGCCGCGGCAGGGCCGCACCGCCGACCAGAATGAAATCAATCGGCTGGCCGAGCGCCTCCTCCGCGGAACCGCCCTTCTGCTGAATCTTCTGCGCGAGGATCTCCGCGAGCGCAGGCACGAGGAACGCGAAATTGACCCGGAAGCGCTCGAAGGCATCGTAGATGCGCCTGAAGTCGGGACATACACCAAGCGCCACGCCGTGCGAAAGCATGAAGTAGGTGGCGCCGATGCCGAAGATGTGGTGGAGCGGCAGGAGCATCAGCGACCGCTGGCCCGCGTGAATCGGCAAGCACTGGCTCGCCCAGTCGCAGAACGTCTCCAGCGCCCGAACCGTCAGCTCGGCGCCGCGCGGTTTCGAGGTCGTCCCCGACGTGAAAACAATCATCGAGGTCTG
This sequence comes from Kiritimatiellia bacterium, assembly GCA_017547265.1. The sequence continues at coordinate 1,202 of JAFYQC010000263.1, forward strand.
CGGCTCGCCAGTCGAATCCTCTTCCAGTTCAAGATGATCCTTCTGCCAGATACTGTCCTTCAGGCCGAACGCTCCGCGCAGCCTGTCCAGGAAGCGCTCGGTCTTGATCGTGCCGAAGCCCGCAACCACGAGGCCCGGCGTAAGTCGCCCCGCCTCCCGCGCCTTGTCCTCATAGAGGGAGGAGTGGACGAGCGCGACCGCGCCGGTGAACTTCATCCGCTCGGAGATTTCCTGCGGCGTGAGGTTCATGTCCACGGGAATCGCCACTGCACCGGAGAAAAGCGTCGCCGCGTGCGCAACCACCCACTCGTAGGAGTTCTCGCCGAGGATGCCGACCTTCGCCCCAGGGGCGTAGGTGCGGATCAAGTGAACGACGATGTCGATGTCGTCCGTGAACTGGCGCCAGGAAATCGGGAGGGCCAGATCGCCGCTCGTCACGAGGAAGGCCGCGGACATCGGCCGCTCCTCCCTCATCTTCTTAAATGCCTCGAAAATCATCAGTGCTGATTGTAGGTCTTGTCGACCTCTTCCCAGGTGCGCGTCGTGAAGAACTTCGAAATCGCCGTATCATACTCGGCCGTGTGCGTGAACGCCTTCTTCATCAGCCTGAAGCGCGTGTCGAGACCGAGCGTTCCGCCATGGTCGGCGAGTTCGGTCGCGATGTTGCCGTAGTCGAGCGGATCGGTGACGGACGCCACGCGCAGGTAGTTCTTCGCCGAGGCGCGGACCATGCACGGGCCGCCGATGTCGATGTTCGTCCGGGCCATTTCGGGCGTGACGCCCGCCTTCGCGACCGTCTGCGTGAAAGGATAGAGATTCACGACCACCATGTCGATCGGATTCGCCGAAAGGCGCTTGAGGTCCGCCTGGTGCGCATCGTTGTACTTCTCGGAGAGGAGCCCAAGGTAAATCTTGAAGTCAAGCGTCTTCACGAGACCGCCCTGCATCTCAGGCTGACCCGTATAGTCCGAGACCGCGACGAGCGTCTTGTCCGCCTCGGCGCCCAGAATCTCCTTGACCTTCACGTAGGTCCCGCCGGTCGAGTAGATCTTCACGCCCGGGCAGGCCTTGACGAGCGCGGGGACGAAGGTCTCAAGCCCCGTCTTGTCGCTCACGCTCATGAGCACGTTCTTGATCTGAATGCGATTGTCGATCTCTGTGACGATGTTCAGGGACATTTCCTTCAATCCTTTATGGTTAAAAGCACATAAATTATACCATAAAGGGTTGCTGTCCGTCAGTAACCGCCATCTGGAGTCGCCCAAAATTTCAGACCTGTCGCGTCCCTTCCGAGAAGGACGCGTCGCCATCGGGCTTTCAACGTACCCATAGCCCTTTCAATCGGGCGGCGAATTCTTCCTTCTGCGATTTGCCGCGCTATTCACAGGAGGCTGACATTATTTTCCGAGCAATCTCCACAAATACCGGCAAAGCGACACGACCTGCTAAATGATCTGGACTCGGTTTACCGAAACCGATCACCACCACCCATTTCGGGCTCTCAGCAGGAAAAAATCCCGCAGCGGCAACATTGCAGTCCGTCTCTGAATACTCTCCGTTGACGGGAATCCTCGTTTCTGAAACCGTTCCCGCGATATCAAGCCCTTCCAAGTCGACCGAAAACTCCTTTCCGGCGGTAATCATCGCCTCTTTCAGCATCGATGCGATCGTCTTGGAAGTTTCATCCGAAAAAACCCGCATGGGCGGCTCCTTCGCCTCATGGATGGAAGCAACACCATTCGTTGAAACAACCTTCGCGACAAGATGCGGAGCAACTGTTTTTCCGCCGTTTGCGAGCGTTGCATAGGCGTTTGCGATCTGAAGGGCCGTCACGGCCAGCCCGCGCCCGAGACCAAGACGGGTAAGCGTAACGGTATCATATCTGTTCGACGCCCAGACAATTCCCGCCTCTTCTCCATAGATGGTTCCGCCGCCTACTTTGCGTCCAAATCCCAAGCGTAAGATATTTTCGATATTCCTGTCCTTCCACATCATATGGCCGACCTTGCCGGCCCCAATCTCCGTGCGCATCGCAAGCGCTTTTGCAACCGACAGAACTCCCGTCGCGCCAGGAACATCATGCAATTTCGTGCCGTTATACTCCCAGACGCCGTTGCCGTGATCAATTCCCGTATCCGGCGTTACAAGTCCTTTATCCAAGGCCATTGCGTACGTAAGCGGTTTCATAAGACCACCGGGCTCAAAGTTCATCATCGCCGCATTGTTTCTGAAATAATCCGCACCGTCCTTGATGTCGCGGGATTTCATCGGGTCATACGTTGGCCATGATGCCATCGCCGCAATTGCGCCGTTCGTCACGTTCAACACGATTCCCCATGCCGTTTCGGCGCGATTGGAGGAAACCGCTTTAAATAGCGCGTCAGCAAGAATGTTCTGCATCGACGGAACGACGGTTGTCGTCACGCTTCCGCCGTTGACCGGCGTCGCACGGGCAATCTGCTCCGCACGGCCCGCAGCTCTGACGATCTCTCCGTCCCGGCCCGCAAGAACTTTATTACACGTATATTCGACACCGGACGCGCCCTGCGTCGTTTTCCCCGGCCAACGGTGAATACACCCGGTTACGTGCACCACATTGCCGCCGAGCGAATACTCGCGCTTCTGAAGAGGTTCAATAATAAAGCCCTTGGAAAGCCTGCGTCCTTCATCCGAAAGAAACCATCTGGCGACGGATTCTTCGACATTGGACCGAACAAGGACATAACGGGATTTATCAATATTGCAAAAATTCAGCAATTCTCCCGGCGTCAATTCAAGTCGTGAGCAGATATTGGTCAAACTGTCTTGATCGAACGCAATATTGTATTCTCGCGCCACCTTTGGATCAATGCGTACATCATAACGCTTCACCGATCTCGCCAACACCGATCCGTCGGCGGCATAAATCGCGCCGCGCTTCGCCGCGATTCCGAACTCGCCCAGATGCTCGGTCCTGACAAGCGGGGCATGGAATTTAAGTCCCGACGCTCCTTGAATCGCCATTCTCAAAATAAGGAATATGATCAATGCGCAGCCTGCGCCGCAGACGGCAATCGTCTTGTTGCGCGACACCATCCCGTATTCCTCCGCATCCGAAAGAAGCGATAGAAGAACGCCTAAACCAACCCAGAATATTACGCACAACGCGCCGCCATATCCGGCAAGCGCCGGCGCCAGGCCGAGTACGGGAACAGCTCCCACACTTTGAAAGATCGAATAGAGAGACGATCCCACCATCGCGCCGCCCCAGAAAAGAATAAACATCCGCTTTGACGGATTCTTGAACGCCAGCCACAACCACGCAAGAATCCCGCCCAGCGCAGCATAGAGCGCCGCGACCACGAGCGTAAACCATTTGCCGAATAGAAGCGCTGCGGCGCTCGGCATGGCATTGGCGTATGCGACCGGCAAATCGCGAAGGCTGCGATCGGCATAGCCGAACCAATGCGCCGCCGCATATGCCGCCTTCATCTGATATTGCATATACCTGTATGGAGAACTCACGCCCTCACCGCCGAAGAAGGCGGTCAGGCGCGCCAGACGATTCGCATTGCCGAAAATATGAACCGCGACGCAGATGAGCAAAATTCCGACAGCAGCGAAAATCATCCACGGCTTTATATGTTTCTTCGAGCAGAGCCATGCTGTAAAAAGCGCCCACGCCAAAACCAGCACGAGATGAATATTGACGCACACAACCCCGAAATCAGCCCATCGCCGCGTCCCGTGCCGTACCGGAGAGAAGCCAACCGCCCAGATCAGAAGCGCGAACCACGCAAGCATCCCCCACGGTGCAAGTTTGAGCCACTTCCGCCACGGAATCAATGCCGCACCGACGCAAGCGGCAATGCCGAGAGCATTCCACAGGAGTTGCTTTTTGAAAAAGAAGACGCCGCTGTCCACGCCGTAAACGCAGTCGACAGGACATTTCCACGTAAACATAAGCCCCATCACCGCCAACAGTCCGACGATTGACAGAAGCATCCATTTGATTATACGCGTGTTCATTTATTCTTTCCTTTTTTAACTTTTGAAATTATACAACGGAACGAGACGGTCTGCAACCTCCGCCGTCGGTGTGATATGCTCGCGGATGAAATCGAAACTCTTGTACGCATCCGGCGCTTCATCGAGCGATGAATCCACCGTTGTGGTGAAAAGCTCGCCCAATGTCGCACGGACGCTACCGACATCAAGCAGTTCCTTGGCATCGGCACGCGACATAAGACGCCCCGCACCGTGCGGAGCAGACTCGTTCCATTCCGGATTTCCCCTGCCGCGACAAATAAGCGTGCCATCACGCATATTGATTGGACAAAGAAAAAGCTCACCCTTCTTCGCTGAGACCGCACCTTTACGAATCGTCCGCTCATTGCGGTCGTAATAGTTGTGATTCGTTTTAATCGCACCGTCTTTTTCTTCAACTCCGATAAATGACATAATCTCCTGAGCCATGATCTCCTTGTTTCGCGCAGCGAGACGGATCCCGACATCCATAAAGTCGAGATACGCCTCAAATCCGTCATCCGACGGAGAAAGATATTCAAGCCCCTTGGCGTTCCCGGTCGGATGTTGATCGGCGGCCATTTTCTGAAAAAGACGGCAGACCGACTTTCCGAACTGACGCGAGCCGGAATGGATCAAAAGATAGATTTCTCCCGTTCTTTCCGACCGCTCAAGGCTGATGAAATGGTTTCCGGAGCCGAGCGAACAAAGCTGCATGGCAGCAGGAATCCGCTCTTGCTCACGTCCGAAAATACGCGTTTCCAACTTTGCAAGACGATCATCCGCGGCATCAAATATCGCCTTATCTTCATCCGTAGCGAACCGATTCACCGACACGGGATACCCACGTGAACCATTAGGAATATTCTTTTTTATAAAATCGTCGAGTTTGCGCAAATCCGGCGCATCTTTCCCGATCGGCCAAGCAAAAACGCCGCAGGCGATGTCTCCGCCGACAAAATTGGGAACAAGCCGCACCTCGGCATCGTCATCAAACTTTTGCGTAAACCCGACGAGACAATCCTTGCCGGGATGCCCGTCGGGCATAATGGCGACCTTCGAGCCTTCCGACGCTTTTGCATTCAAAAGCCCATACAACTGCGTCACCGCATCTGGATCAAGGTTGTCAATCGTGATCAATGCGCCAGCATATTTTCCTTTTATCGTATACATTTCAATTCGTCCTTTCCTTATACTCCATTAGACACATTTACACACGCAATATGACAAAAACATTACAGAAATTATGCATTTGAAAATACCGCTAAGATATGAACTATTTAGTACAAGCATTGGCAAAGCGAGGAAGCAATTCGGCATATACCTCAGCCGATCTTCTACGAACAGCGACACCCGACTCAGAATGCATATCACCAAGGCACGGCAGACAGATTGCACAGCAACTTTGATCTCTATCGTCGTATTCCCAGGTTTCATCGGCAAATTCCGTCTCTACAATGACTTTAGGAGATTTATCTACTTCCAATGCCACAGGTAGCAACTTTAACAGCAAATTGGCAACATGCTGTCCTTCAACGGGGAAAATGTTCTCAATTGTAAAATGCTTCCCTTGTTTCCACCCCATTTCCGTAACATCGGTAACGATAATCATCCTGTTGTCTATCCGCTTTTTATTCAGCACTCGAACAACCTCACACGCACCACGACTATCTTCTTCCTCATCGCCTGTAAAAGCGACCATTACATTCGCATCGAACGTCTTCCGTATCATGCCAGAAACAACAGCGGCATTCGTAATCAGATTGTCAAATGAACCCCGCCACATTTCTCCGTTACAATCGGCATAGCAACGATTTGCAACCATATCCACATGCGAAGAAACAACAACAACAGGCTTCGACGGATTAAAGTCACGCCTGACGAATATCTTAGCCAAACGTCCATCCCAAAACATCTTCCACTTTTCGTCAAGACATCCGGCGATAGCATTCAATCTACGATAGTCAATAAACTCATATCCATTATCTCTGCAAGGCAACGCAATCTTCTTCAGCACTTCTCTCAACATATACTTTCCCTTTTCATTCCGTCTGACCGAAAGCGAAAGCTTTACTTTCTCCGAATCTCAACATAATGTATCGATCCACACAGAACAACATTTTTCACATCCTTAAACATCCC
>JAFYQC010000023.1 GCA_017547265.1 Kiritimatiellia bacterium
CGCGCGAAGAAGGAGAACCCGAAGCTCGTGAAGAAATACGGAATCGCGGGCTTCCCCACCGCGCTAATCCTCGACGGCGACGGCAATAAGGTCGGCGAGACCGGCTACAGGAAGGGCGGTGCGAAGGCATACGTAGAGCACCTCCTGGATATCAAGGGAAAGCGGCAAGTCCCCTAAGGTCATTGTCGAATTTGCATAATTATTTGCTTCATCGGACGCTTCTATCTGCGTCCGCGCGACTGAATCCGCGCAAGAATGTTCGGCGAGCATCGGCATAGCGCCGTGGCGGGGAAAATGGTAAAATATACCGCCATGGACTCCATTTTAATTTTAGACTACGGTTCGCAATATACGCAGCTTATTGCACGGCGAATCCGCGAGCAGCACGTCTACTCCGAAATCGTCCCTTTCAACATCACCGCCGAGAAGGTGCGCGAGTACGCGCCGAAGGGCGTCATCCTCTCCGGCGGGCCCAACAGCGTCTTTGAGGAAGGGGCTCCTGGAATCGACCGCGGCATCTTCGAGCTTGGCATCCCGATTCTTGGCGTCTGCTACGGCATGCAGCTGATGAGCCAGGAGCTTGGCGGCAAGGTCCAGCCAGGCGAGAAGCGCGAATACGGCAAGACCGAGATGACGGTCGAGCCGGGGAACGAGCTCTTCAAGGGTCTTCCCGACAAGTTCGTCGTCTGGATGAGTCACGGCGACCGCGTGGCGGCGATCCCCGCCGGGTTCAAGGTCAGCGCAAGGTCGGCGAACTGCCCGTTTGCCGCAGTGCGCGACGAAGGCCGCCGCTTCTTCGGAATCCAGTTCCATCCCGAGGTCGTGCACACCGAGCACGGCAAGCAGATCATCTCGAACTTCGTCTTCAACATCTGCCGGTCAAACGCCGACTGGCAGCTGACGACGTGGATCGAAGACACGGTAGAGAAGATGAAGCGCCAGGTTGGCGACGACGAAGTTGTCCTCGGCCTTTCCGGCGGCGTCGACTCTTCCGTTGCGGCTGTCCTTCTCCACAAGGCGATAGGACCGCGGCTTCACTGCATCTTCGTCGACAACGGGCTCCTTCGCTACCGCGAGGCGGAGCAGGTCGAGGAGATGTTCGCCAAGAACCTTGGGCTCGACCTCACCGTCGCGCGCGCGGCGCAGAAGTTCTACACGGCGCTCAAGGGTCTCGACGAGCCGGAGGCGAAGCGCAAGGCGATCGGCAAGACCTTCATCGACGTGTTTGCCGACGAGGCGCGCAAGTTCAAGCACTGCCGTTTTCTCGGGCAGGGCACGATCTATCCCGACGTCATCGAGTCGTCGCACGCGGTCAAGGGACCGTCGCAGACGATCAAGTCTCACCACAATGTCGGCGGTCTTCCGCCTGATCTCAAGTTCGAGCTCGTGGAGCCGCTTCGTGATCTCTTCAAGGACGAGGTCCGCGCAGTCGGGCGCGTTCTCGGAATGGCCGACGAACTTCTCGACCGCCAGCCGTTCCCTGGGCCCGGCCTTGGCGTCCGCATCCTCGGCGAAGTGACTGAAGAGAAGGTGAAGCTTCTGCAGCTGGCGGACATCCGCGTGCAGGAGGAAGTGAAGAAGCTCCCGAACTACAAGTCGATCTGGCAGACGTTCGCAGTGCTTCTTCCGGTGAAGTCCGTCGGCGTCATGGGCGACCAGCGCACATACGAGTACACGTGCGTGATTAGGTCGGTCGACTCGATCGACGCGATGACGGCAGATTGGACACGGCTTCCCTACGAGACGCTTGGCGTCATCTCGAACCGCATCATCAATGAGGTCCGCGGTATAAACCGCGTCGTCTACGACATCTCCTCGAAGCCGCCTGCTACAATAGAGTGGGAATGACCGATGGGGATGTGATTCCGCGGCGGGAACGCAACGCGACAATAAGGCGCGCGTTCATCGATTCCCTGCCGGTCCTGATGGGCTACACCACGATGGGATTTGTGGCTGGAGTCCTTCTCGCCGCGAAGGGCGACGTCGTGCTTTCTCCGCTTTGGGGTTTTCTTTCGTCGGCGCTTTGGGTCACGGGAACGATGTCGATCGCAGGCGTCGGAGAAATCGCTCAGCGCACTTCGTGGGCGGCGTTTGCGCTCATGACGCTCGCCGTGAACTTCCGCTATGCGTTCTATGGCTTCACGATGCTCTCGCGCTGGAAGGATGTGCCGTTTTTCCGCAAGGCGTACTTGATACTGATGCTGACTGACGAGAACTATGCGCTTGAGGCGGCATGCCAGATCCGCGACCCTCGGCGGAACCTCCTGTACTGCACAGTGCTTTCGGCGCTCAACCACTCCTACTGGGTCGTTGGCGTTACTGTCGGCGCGATTGTCGTCGTCGTCCTCGGCCATGTAGTCGACCCAGACCGTCTCCGCGCATGGACGAACGGCATGGAGTTCTCTATGGCGGCGCTCTTCCTCGTCATCTTCACGGACCAAATCCGCAGCCGGTTCCGTGCGACGCGTTGAATGACCAATCGCCGTAAACTTGGTATAATAACCGTATTCAAGGACTGAGCTTTATTATGGCACTTGGAAGCACGATAGCGGGAACGTGGTATCCCGGAACTGAACGCGAAATCCGCGCTCTCGCCAAGAAGTGGGAGACGGCATGCGGCGAGGCGAAGTCGGGCGAGAAGCCGAATGTCCTCGTCCTTCCGCACGCGGGCTGGGCGTATTCCGGAGAGACGGCATGGACCGCGGTGCGCACAGTGCGCGGCGCGAAGTTCCGCCGCGTTGTCGTCCTTGCGCCGAGCCATCGTGCGTGGATCGAGAACCGTCTCGTCGCTCCAGAGTCTGACGCTGTTTCGACGCCGCTTGGCGAAATAAAGATCGACCGAGACTGGCTCGACCGCCTCGCGCTCATCGCGCCTGTTGCGCGCAATGACCGCGTGCATTCCGCCGAACATTCCGCGCAGATCGAGTATCCGCTTCTCCAGCTTGCGCTTGGCAATGGCTTCACGGTCGTGCCGCTCGTGATGGGTTCCTTTGGCCAGGACCAGATGGGGATGTGCGCTCGCGCACTGGCGCGATTGATGGACGCTGAGACTTTGCTTGTCATCTCGTCAGACTTTACGCACTACGGCGACGACTTTTCCTATACTCCATTTGGCAAAAGCGGCGGCGAGGATATTCGCCGCAAAGTCGCAGCTTCCGACGACGAGGCGTTCGAGCTTATTGCGAAGGGCGATGCCGACTCCTTTGCCGCGTTCATGAAGCGCACTGGTGCGACGATCTGCGGGCATGTGCCGATCGAGCTCGCGCTCCGCGCATTTCCGAAAGGTGCGTCCATCGTTAGACAGAAGTACGCGACGTCGAGCGATGGTGATGGAGACTATTCGCGCTTTGTCTGCTATGTCGCCGCAACTGGATGCGTAAAGTGGCAGGGAGAGACTGGCGCAGTTCTTTCCGCCGACGACAGGGCGTATCTTTTGCGCGTCGCGCGCGCAGCGATGGAGAAGGCGGTGAGAGGCGGGTCGCGGCGCGGCGCAGGCATTGACACCTCTGATGCGCCTAAGTCGACGCGCGCCAAGATGGGCGCGTTTGTCACCCTGAATGACAAGGCGACTGGCGCGCTGCGCGGCTGCATAGGCGAGATTATGCCAATGCGTCCGCTCGTCGAGGCGGTGGCGGCGCGCGCCGTAGACTCGGCGCTTGGAGACCCGCGCTTTTCACCTGTCTCGGAACGCGAGCTTGGCGGAATACGCGTCGAGGTCTCGGCTCTTACGCCGCCGAAGCGCGTTGCATCGTGGAAGGACATCGTCCTCGGACGCGACGGCATGACGCTCGAGAAGAACGGATGCTTCGCCGTGTTCCTTCCGCAAGTCGCGCCCGAGCAGGGCTGGGATTTGCCGACGACGCTTTCATATCTCTCGCAGAAGGCGGGGCTTTCGTCTGACGCTTGGCGCGAAGGAGCGACGTTCGAGACTTTCCAGGCCGAGGTGTTTCATGAGTGACGTGGGCGAGGCCGTTTGCAAAACGTGCCCGCGCCATTGTCGCCTTGCAGAAGGCGCGATTGGATTTTGCCGCGCCAGGCGGGCGGAGGACGGCCGAGTCGTCGCGGTGAACTACGGACAGATTTCGTCGCTCGCGCTCGACCCGATTGAGAAGAAGCCGATTGCGTTCTTCCATCCTGGGAGCGATGTTCTTTCCATTGGTTCATACGGCTGCAACCTTCGCTGTCCGTTTTGTCAGAACGACGGAATCTCGCAGCATGGAGTGGACGAAGTGCCGTGCAGGATGGCGACGCCTGTCGAGCTTGCGGATCTCGCGGCGCGGCTCAAGGATGATCAGGACAACATAGGGCTTGCCTACACTTACAACGAGCCGCTTGTCGGTTGGGAGTTCGTGCGCGACTGCGCAAAGGAGATCCGCGCGCGCGGCATGTTCAACGTCCTCGTGTCGAACGGCTGCGCGAGCGAAG
>JAFYQC010000264.1 GCA_017547265.1 Kiritimatiellia bacterium
GTCGAGGTGGAGGACGATCTGCGGCTTCTTGCAGCCAAGTTCCTTGGCATACTGAACGGCGCCTTCGGCCATGTAGCGGAGAATCGTGGGGTTCGCGTACTTGCGGGCGCCCTTGGAGACCTGCATGATGACGGGAGACTTAGTCTCGACCGCGGCCTGGATGATGGCCTGCATCTGCTCCATCGTGTTGAAGTTGAACGCGGGAATGGCGTAACCGCCCTTGACCGCCTTTGCGAACATTTTCTTGGTGTTGACGAGACCAAGCTTCTTGTAGCTGACCATTTTAGGTTTCTCCTTGTAATTTTCCCTATTTTCGGGAATTGCGCGCGAGTATACCAAAAATCGGCGGCAAAATCAAGGGCAAGAAGCGTCCAAAAGCGGAAAACCGCCATAATCGGGCAACAGGGGGAAGTGGTGGGCTATAGTGGATTCGAACCACTGACCTCTTCCATGTCAAGGAAGCGCTCTAACCAACTGAGCTAATAGCCCAAAACGGCGCGTAGTATACCAAACGGCACCGCCGGAAGTCAATAGCGAATTTTAAGACTTCTTCAGGCGGTCGCGAAGGTCCTTGTCGCGAAGGTGGCGATGGTAGGTGATTGCAAAGCGATGCGCCTCGTCGCGGAGCCGCGTGCAGACGAAGAGCGCCTCGGAATCGCGCGGCAGAAGAAGGTTCTCACGCCCGTCGTCGAAGACGATCTCCTCCTGGCGCTCGGCAAGTCCCACCGTTGGCACGTCGTCGATGCCAAGTTCCGCGAGCGCGGCACGTGTTGCGCGAAGCTGCGTTATGCCTCCGTCGCAGATGAAGAGGTCCGGCTTCTGGAGCCCGAGTGATTTCGCGCCCGGCGCGGCGTCGTGCGTGAAGCGGCGGCGAACGACCTCGGCCATCGAACGCGGGTCGTCCGCGCCCTCGATCGTCTTTATGCGGAAATGTCGGTAGAGCCGCTTGTCGGGCATCCCGTCGCGCGCCACCACGAGCGAAGCGACGGAATGGGTCCCGAAGAGGTTTGAGATGTCGCAGCACTCTATGAAATGAGGCGGCGCCTTGAGTCCTATCGCCTCGGCGAGTTCTTTTAGCCCCTGCTCGACATTGCGCCGCCGCATCTCTGGCGGAGTCCTCACGAAATGCGCCTTCGTCATCTCCTTGAGGGCGAAGAGCGTGTCCCTGAGCCGCGCGGCCGTTTCGTACTTCCCCTTCTCCGCCGCTTCGCGCATCTCTGATTCTACTTCCGAGAGAACGCTTGGACGGTGCCCAGAAAGGAACTCACACGCCTCCTCGAAACGCGCACGGTACTCGGCGTTCGATATCCTGCCGAGACACGGCGCGGAGCAAGTGCGTATCACGTCTGCGAGGCAGTGCCTGTGATCTTCCTCGCAGGGACATTCCGCCTTGCACTCGCGAATGCCATACCGCTTCTCGACAAAGTCCTTAGCCGTCCGGACGACTGGGCTCGACGGAAAAGGCCCGAAATACTTCGCGCCGTCGTCCTTCACCGTGCGTACGCACGAGAAGCGCGGCCATTCCGCGGCGGAATCGCCGCGGAGCGCAAGATACCGCTTGTCGTCGCGCATTAGTATGTTGAAGTGCGGCTTGTGGCGCTTTATGAGCTCGGCTTCGGTTAGCAGCGCCTCCGCGTCGTTCTTCACCGTCATCCACTCGAAGTCGAAGACGGTGTCGACCATGGAGCGGACCTTCGGCGCGTGGTTCGCGCGGGGGCGGAAGTAGGACGAGACGCGCCGCCTCAAATCCTTCGCCTTGCCGACATAGATGATGACGCCCCGGCGATCTCGCATGAGATAACAGCCGGGGCGACTTGGGACTTCCTTGAGTCGCTCGCGTATCAGCTCGCTGACCACTTACGCCTTCTCAAGCTCCTTGGCGGGCTTTCCCTCCGCCTCGGCCTCTTCCTTCTCGCCTTCCGCGAGCCCCTTCTTGAATTCGCCCTTCGCCTTGCCAAGCGAACGCGCGAGTTCGGGGATCTTGCTGCCGCCGAAAAGCAACGCTATGACCGCGACGACGATGAGCAGCTGCCACGGGCCGATGTTCTGAAGAAATCCGAATGCCATGATTGACTCCTTTTCCTTTTGAAATTGTCAGCTAATAGGATACCGAATTTTCCGCGCAAAATCAAGACTGGCCGCAGGTGATTTCGCACACGGCGGTGACGGACTTGGACGGAACGAGAAGGTCGGAATCTGTTATGGCGACCCCTATGCGACGCGTCGCCTTGAGCTTCTCGATGATTTCGCGACTCATCGAAAGCGGCATTTCGCCATACCCAGGCGAACGGCGGGACTTGAGCGTCTCGCCTGGTGCGAGCGACGCGCGCGCCTCGGCTTCGAGCTCGTCCATCTCGCGCTCAACCGCATCAAGGCCAATCTGCTGGGAGAAGTACGCGTCGGCGCCGCTCAACGCGGCGAGCCGCCTCTGCCACGCGTCGAACGCAGCGCCTATCGTGCCGCAGAGAAGAACCCTGTCGCCGTCGCGCATCCAGACGCCCTTCGCGTCAATTGGCGCCTCGCGCAAAAGCACCGCCTTCCTCTCGTCGCAGTCTGCCGTCATGGCGCACGCGCTACGCGACTATCCCCTTGAGGTTGTCCATTATACGACGGGCGAGCTCCGGCTTGTTCATCGTATAGACGTGAACATGGTTGACGCCGTTCGCAAAAAGGTCGACTATCTGCTCGGTCGCATACGCGACGCCCGCGCCGAGCATCGCCGCCGGGTCATCACCGAACCTGTCGACGATCGCGCGAAAGCGAGGAGGAAGATGCGTTCCCGAAAGCTCGCATATCCGCGCAATCTGCCGCCCGTTCGTGACAGGCATGATGCCGGCGACGACTGGAACCGTTACACCGGCATCGCGCAGGCGCGCAAGGTAGTGGAAGAAGACGTTGTTGTCGAAGAACATCTGCGTCGTAAGGAAGTCGAGACCCGCTTCGACCTTCTCCTTCACGTGCGCGATATCGTCAGCGAAATGCGGGCTTTCCGGATGCCCCTCGGGATAGCACGCACCGCCAAGGCAGAAGCCCTTGCCGACAAGAGCCGCCACGAGGTCGCTCGCGTGCGAGAACGTGGAATCTCCCGGGAACACCATCCCAGGCGCAAGATCGCCCCTGAGACAGAGGATGTTCTCAATGCCGGCCGCGCGGAACGACGCCACTTCGCGATCGATCGATTCGCGCGTCGCCGCGACGCATGTCAGGTGCGCGAGGACTGGAACGCCGCAGGTCTTCTGGACATGCTCCGCGATGGCGCACGTATTCGCACCGGTCGAGCCGCCTGCCGCGCCGTAGGTGACGGACATGAACGCGGGACCTGTCGCCGCGATCTCGGAGACGAGCTCCTTTGTTCCCTCGAGCGGCCTGTCCTTCTTCGGCGGGAACACCTCGAAGGAAACGGACGGCTGCGGCTTTGCAAGTATGCTTGATATCTTCATGTCTGGCTGTGCCCTTGCGGACTATCCGCGATAGCCCTCTATTACTGTCTGCCGCGGACTCTTCGACTGGCGCGGGTAGTCGAGGGTGAAGTGGAGCCCTCGGCTTTCGCGGCGCTTCTGCGCGCACTTGACGATGAGCTCGGCGCACACGGCGAGGTTGCGGAGTTCCAGCGTGTCGGGCGTCACGAGATAGCGGAAGTAGTAGTCGCGTATCTCCTTGCGGAGCGTCTTGATGCGGTGCGCGGCGCGCGCGAGACGCTTGTTCGTGCGCACGATGCCGACATAGTCCCACATAAGGCGGCGAATCTCGTCCCACATGTGCGAGACGAGAACCGCCTCGTCGGGAGGAACGGCGTTGCCGATGCGCCAAGCGGGAATCTCGGGAAGCTTCCTGCTTCTGAGTTGGAGGCGCGAGTTGGAGTTGGAGAGACGTGCCGCCGCGAGACGAGCGCAGACGAGCGCCTCCATAAGCGAGTTGGACGCAAGGCGGTTCGCGCCGTGAAGACCGGTGCAAGCGCACTCCCCGACGGCGGAAAGACCGGGAACGGAAGTCTCGCCTGCAGTCGTCGCCTGGATGCCGCCGCAGGTGTAGTGCGCCGCAGGGACGATCGGAATCAAGTCCTTCGCCATGTCGATGCCGAACTCCATGCACTTCTGGTAGATGTTCGGGAAGCGCGTCATCAGGTAGGCCCTGCCCTTCTTCCTGATGTCGAGATACATGCAGTCGTCGCCGGTGCGCTTCATCTCGCTGTCAATCGAACGCGCAACGATGTCGCGCGGCGCGAGCGATCCGCGAGGGTCGTACTTCTTCATGAACTCGCGGCCGTGCTTGTTCACGAGAACGGCACCTTCGCCGCGCACGGCCTCGGAAATTAGGAAGCGCTTCGCCTGCGGATGGTAGAGGCAAGTCGGATGGAACTGGATGAACTCCATGTTCTCGATCTTCGCGCCCGCGCGCCACGCGAGCGCTATGCCGTCGCCAGTCGCCGTGTCGGGATTGCAGGTATAGAGATAGACCTTGCCGCAGCCGCCAGTCGCAAGCACGGTGTCGGGCGAGCGAACCGCGTATATCTCGCCCGTCGTCTTGTCGAGGACATATGCGCCGATGCAGCGGTTGGGGCCCTTGATCCCGATGCGCTTCGTCATAACGAGATCGATTACTATCGTCTGTTCCCTGACATCGACGGAAGAGCGGCGGATGCTGCGAATCATCGACGCCTCGCACTTCTCGCCAGTGATGTCGCCAGCGTGGAAGATGCGCCGCGCGCTATGCCCGCCCTCGCGAGTAAGTTCCCACGAACCGTCCTTGTTCTTCGCAAACTTTACGCCGCACTTTACGAGATCCTGAATCCCCTCGGGCGCATGCTCGCAGATTTCGTGGACGACGGCGGAGTTGCCGAGCCATGCGCCAGCGATCATCGTGTCGCGTGCGTGCTTGTCGAAAGTGTCTGTCGGATCGGCAACGCAGCAAATGCCGCCCTGCGCGAAATTCGTGTTGCAGTCCTGGAGCCGCCCCTTTGTCACGAGCACGACCTTGCCCTTGTCGGCAAGATGAAGCGCCGTCATGAGCCCTGCCATGCCGGAGCCGACGACAAAGTAGTCGCAATCGACGATTTTCATATGGAGCTAAGCTCCTGCAGTTTATCAGCTGTAGAAATTGCCGTAGGCGCGAATCTTCTCGTAGCGCTTCTCGATCAGTTCGTCTACGGGAATCTTCTTGAGCGCCTTGAGCGCGGCGAGAATCGCCTTCTTGACGGCGGAGGCCGCGGCTTTGTGGTTCTTCTGCGCGCCGCCTGCTGGTTCCTTGACGACCTCATCGATCGCGCCGAGCTTCAGGAGATCAGGCGCGGTGATCTTGAGCGCCTCCGCGGCCTCGGGGGCTTTCGCGCCGTCGCGCCACAGGATGCCTGCACACCCCTCGGGAGAAATGACGGAATAAATCGCGTTCTCCATCATGAGAATCTGGTCGCCGACGGCGATCGCAAGCGCACCGCCCGAACCGCCCTCGCCGGTAACCACTACGACGACTGGCGTCTTGAGGCGGGAGAAGAACTCAAGCGACTTCGCAATCGCCTCGGCCTGTCCGCGCTCCTCTGCCTCACGGCCAGGATACGCACCGGGAGTGTCAACGAAAGTTACGACGGGAAGATGGAACTTCTCCGCGAGTTTTGCGAGGCGCATCGCCTTGCGGTAGCCGTCGGGGTTCGCCATGCCGAAGTTGGCCTCCATGTTCTCCTCGACTGTCGCGCCCTTGTTGTGGCCGAGCAAAAGC
This sequence comes from Kiritimatiellia bacterium, assembly GCA_017547265.1. The sequence goes on from JAFYQC010000264.1 coordinate 5,713, forward strand.
ACCTTCTCGCCGCCGATCGTCGCGAAGCCGCCAACGAGACCGCGGTCGTCGTTGACGAGCCGGTCGCCGTGCAGCTCCTCGAAGTCGGAGCAAATCAGCTTGATGAAGTCCTTGAGATGCGGACGCTTCGGGTCGCGCGCAAGCTTCACGCAGTCCATTGCACTCTTTGCCATAAATCTCCTCTCCTAAAATTACTGATTACTGACTACTAACTCCAACTAAAATCTCCCTCACCACTCTCCAACTCCAACTCTGAACTCCAACTACTAACTACTGACCCCTGACTACTGACTCCTCAGAATCCCCAGTAGTTAAGCATCTTCGCGAGAAAGCCCTTGAGTTCGCTGCGCTCGACTATCTTATCGATGAAGCCGTGCTTCTCAAGGTATTCCGCCGACTGGAAGTCGTCGGGAAGCTTCTGGTGGATCGTGTTCTCGATGACGCGCCGTCCAGCGAAGCCGATGAGCGCCTTGGGTTCGGTCACGTTGATGTCGCCAAGCATCGCGTAGGACGCGCTCACGCCACCCGTCGTCGGATCGGTGAGGACTGAAATGTAGGGAAGCCCAGCTTCCTTAAGTTTTGCAATCGCGGCGGAAGTCTTGGCCATCTGCATGAGTGAAAGGATGCCTTCGTGCATACGCGCGCCGCCGGACGCGGAGAAGAGGACGAGCGGACGCTTTTCGGCAATCGCCTGTTCGCATGCGCGGGCGATGCGCTCGCCAGTGCCGGTGCCGAGGGAGCCGCCCATGAACGCAAAGTCCATGACGCCGAGCATCACGGGGTGACCGTCGATCTTCGCGGTTCCCATAACGATCGACTCGGTCTCGCCCGACTTCGCAATCGTCGCCTCGACCTTCGCCTTGTAGGGGCCGGTCGCGTCGTGGAACGCGAGGTGGTCGGAGTAGGAGACTGCGCGGAAGACCTCGGAGAAGGACCCCTCGTCCGCGACTTGCGCGATGCGCTCGCGCGCCGAGAGACGCCCATGGTAGTTGCACTTCGGGCATATCGCGTTGTTCTTCTTCCAGACCGCCTTTTCGAAATGGCTGCCGCACTTCGGGCAGATAGCCCAAAGCGCCTTTGCCGGCGGAATCTTCGCCTTTTCAGTCTTTGCTTCAAACCAGCTCATGTGGTCTCCTTGCAACAGTTGCAGGGACTTCGCGCCCCATTTCGGTGTATTATACCATAAAAACCGCCCGCCGAAGCGCAGTCGGTTACCCATAGGGGTAAGCTGTCGCGCCCCCTACAGCATCTCGCCTTTGCTGCTGATCCGTCACCAGGAGAGACAACAAATGTCATCTTGTTGCTCGCGTCCATGGGGTCAGACCCCATGGACGCTCACACCATTTTTCATAACACTCCTTTTAGCAGCTTCGTGTAAATGCTGGACAATGTTTGATGAAGCTTGGCAAAGCCATCGCCAATATCCAACTCGGCGGCATCGAGATAGCATCGTTTGTTGACCTCTATCATAAGCGAATGCCCGCGATACCCCAAAGGTGCAATCGCATTCGAATAAGGGCGATTGTGCGTCACCGCATATCCCGCCGCCCTAAACGCATCCGTCACGACGGCAAGCGTCTCTTCGCTCGGCTTAGAGCAATCTTCATTGAAGCCGATACAGATATCAACATCTGGCGCAAGATCACTTGGGAATGAATGGCAGTCGATTATGAGCGGACGGTCGCCTTGCGCAACAGCAGCCATCAGTTCGGCACGATACCTGAACCACTCCGCAAGCCGAGCATTCCACGGTCTCGCGCCAACCTCCCGCTGGTCGATTCCCCCTTCTATCGCATAGCGGCAAAGACGATCGCCCTCGTCCTCCAACCGCTCATCATCGCAGTCAAAGCGCGAGAGCCGCCCCTTGACAACACTTATCCGCGCATCCTCGACACCAAACAGATCGTCGGTATGCCAGTCAGTCCAACGCTTCTCCGACGCAGCAACCTTCGCATCACCACGCCAATCGAAGTCCAGCGGCACCCCGACCGAATGCGGCACCGCAAGAACAATGTTTGTATACTTCTCAGTCGAGCTATTCATATGATTTCAACCTATTCATCGTGCCAAGTTGTATCGCTAGTGTTGTGACGACAAAGCCATACCTCAAACACATTTTTTGGACGGATGGCCACGATGTCCGCAGCCGCAATCACAATCCTTGATGCGATGGATGCCCAGGTATGATTCTCTTTACTCCTGTCCATTGATAACCATGAGCACGCTCATATTTCATTATGCGCATCCTTGCCGAAAGCAACTTCTTGGCATACCCCCTCGGCATATTCTTTGGGTATGTCAGCAGGTCGCCCGCCAACTGAATCGAAAAAGAATTCCGATTTTTGTCAAAAAGCATCATGTAGTCATCGTGAACAGATATTTCAAGCATGTCATAATATTCCAACTGGTGGTTATACCATGCCAATGTTTTCTCATATTGCGCGGCACCTGCGCCGCGCTTCCGACCCGTCTTTTTCTCTCCAGAAAACAATCCCACCAACAGCATCCCTGCAAGCACAAAACCTATTATGCAAAAACATATCGCCTTAGTTTTGCCATTGTCGGTGCTGGACGCCGGCACAACTCTGGGAAACCTTCCCGTCAGGCGAGAGGTAATATTACCATGATTTCGCATTATAACACCCTTTCCATTCACTACAGGCGAGTTTACACGCCAAAGTGATCGCTCTTCGTAGGCCAACTCAATTCTTAAATGCGAGTTCTACTCCGTCACATGTTACATTGATTGGACTACTCTTGTCGATGCTCCCCGACAACAATTGCATGCTAAGCGGATTGATGACCCAGTCATCAATCGCACGCTTAACTGGCCTTGCGCCGAACTCTGGGATATAACTCTTTTCTGCGATGAAGTCCACAACTTCAGGCGCAAATTCAATCTGGATGTCTCGGCTTGCAAGTTTTTTCCTGAATGACGAGAGCTGCAACGCAACAATCTGCCCAATTTCATCACGCGACAACGGAAGAAACATCACAATCTCATCTATTCTATTGATGAACTCGGGCGCCACCCTGCTCTTCATCTGTTCCATTATTGCATTCGATGTCTGACTTACGATTTCATCCGTCAGGTTGGCACACAGTAGATTTTCACGTATGATGTCCTGGCCCATGTTCGAGGTCATGACAATTATCGTATTTTTGAAGTCTACCGTCCGCCCCTGTCCATCCGTCATCCTTCCATCGTCAAGCACCTGAAGAAGCGTCTCAAAGACTTTTGGATGTGCCTTCTCGACTTCATCAAACAAAACGACGCTATATGGCTTACGCCGCACTGCTTCAGTCAATTGCCCACCTTGATCGTAACCGACATATCCGGGCGGCGCACCAAACAAACGCGACACCGAATGCTCTTGCTGATATTCGCTCATGTCAATTCGAACCATAGCGTCGCGACTATTGAAGAGGTACTCGGACAGCGCTTTCGTCAACTCAGTCTTACCAACTCCAGTAGAGCCCAAGAACATGAAAGATCCTATGGGCTTACCTTCATCATTGAGGCCGACACGATTTCTCCGAATAACCTTGGCTACAGCGGAGATCGCCTTTTTCTGCCCAATGACTTTTCCTCCGAGAAGCGCCTCAAGATTCAAGAGATTATTAGCCTCGTCATCTTTGAGCTTGGCGACAGGAATGCCTGTGGCTGCCGTAACAACCGTCATAATATCGGTTTCGTCCAATGCGGTCTTGAGAATGGCATCCCCGTCCTCGTCTATCTCTTTCGTAATGGCCGAAACCGATTCCTCAAGCATCTTTATCTTTCGTTCGCACTCAACAACATCGGCAAAACGTTGCTCTTGCTCAGCCATCTCTTTGTTCGCATTAAGGTCGTCGATCTCATCATGTAATTTTTGAATCTTCTCAAACTGCACGCGCTCATTCTGCCATTTGGCGTTCAATGCGTTTTCTTTCTCTCGCAGATCGGCAATTTCCCGCGCAAGCTCTTCAACTTCACGCCCTGTGCGTCCATCTTGCCGAATACTTTCAAGTTCGACTTCCTTTTGTCGAATTGATCGCGTCAATTCATCAAGATCCTTTGGAACAGACGAGCGTTCAATTCGCATGCGAGAAGCAGCCTCATCAAGCAGATCAATTGCCTTATCGGGCAAGAACCTATCAGTGATATAACGATTGGAAAGCTTGACGGCGGCCACAACAGCCGAATCAAGAATCTTAATCCGATGATGTGTTTCAAAACGGCTTTTGATGTGGCGCATTATGCTTATCGCCGATTCAACATCTGGCTCATCAACAATCACCTTTTGGAAGCGCCGTTCGAATGCCTTGTCTGATTCGACATGCTTGCGATATTCATCAAGCGTCGTAGCACCTATGACCTTAAGCTTCCCTCGTGCCAGTTCTGGTTTAAGTATGTTCGCGGCATCCATCGCGCCAGATGTCCTGCCAGCACCAATCAACGTATGTATCTCATCAATAAACAAGACAACATTTGGAGTTCTAACCACCTCTGCAACAACCTGCTTAAGACGCTCCTCAAATTCGCCTTGTGCGCTTGCCCCAGCGACCATGGACGACAAGTCAAGTTCATATAGACGAATAGACTTCAAGTCCTGAGGCACGTCGCCGCGCAAGATACGATGCGCAAGCCCCTCGACAATAGCCGTCTTTCCCGTTCCTGGCTCACCAACAAGAACTGGGTTATTCTTGGTCTTCCGCGAAAGGATTTCCAGTACACGCCTAATCTCTGAGTCTCTTCCGAATGCAGGTTCTATATCCCCATCCTCGGCAAGCTTCACAAGGTTCTTCGCATATTTACGCAATGTAGATATGCTTTCTTCTTCCACTGCCTGTACAGAACGAGCATTTTGACTTCCACCACGGAACTCTGTAACAGCGTCTTTGAGTTTAGACTGCGAAATTCCAAATCTCGACATGATATCCTTGACCGCGCCGGGAACAACTCCCATTGCCCAGAACACATGTTCCAACGCCGCAACCCGCCCACCAGACGATTGCGCCAACTCGATGGCTTTCGCAAATATCTGTTCTAGTTCTGCCGACGGGATCGAGGATATATTGTCGCTTCGCTGTATCGCGTGAAGAGACTCCTGAATCGCACCACAGAACGCCACCTTATCCACCGAAAGCTTGTTAAGCATAAAGGCAAACATGTCTCGCCCCTCTTGAATGAGGGAGATCAACATGACTTGCGGCTCAACTAACGAATAATGGCATTGCCGTGAAGTCTGAATGGCCTTGCGATATGTCGCTTGCGCCTTCTCCGTAAATAAGGAATAGTCGATATCCATTTGTCCCTCTCGATTCAGATATCAAGGCTTACATTTATGTCATCTGTGCCTCCCGACTCAAAATGCTGAACATTGGAGCCTTCATCCAATGCAACTTCACGTCCACACTGAGCGCAGGATTCATTTTTCTTTATACGAGCACCATACCAACGCAAGATTGTCGGCTTATTCCCAGATTTCGGCATCGGCGCCCAATTCGCGAAACGACGTTCACGACGATTCGCCCACATCCAGTAATCGTAAACAAGTTCATCCTCAAGTGCGGAGATTCCGCTGTTTGTTCCTCGCGAAAGTTCAACAAGAGCCAGTTTCACCATTAGATTGCAAATTGGAGCTATGTCAGAAGATAATCCGACTTGAACAATTGCCGTTGCATCTTCCGGTGCTGTATATGCCGCAATTCGACCGCTTCTCCGCCCTGCAGCTTCGCTAGACACCTCTTCCGCATTCACATCAAAGGATGAGTTGCCTATGAGACATCCGTAACACGGTCCACCTGGCCGTTGGACGAATACATCTCCTCCCTCGGCACGAGTGTTGGCACGGCCATAAATTCCAATCTTGCGGTGCTTCACGAGCAACGCATTTATAAAAAATCTACTGTCATTGTTGTCCGTCGCCACAATGACTATATCGGCCTTGCGTATTTCATTCTCGGTGAGTACCGGATCGTCCATTACATTGACCTGGAGCTTATCAACCTTTGCATAGGGATTCTTGCCCATGATCAAATCTGCAACAGCATCCGTCTTGTACCGTCCTACGTCCTGAAGGAAACAGGCATGGCGAACGATATTATGGGCTTCAAGCTTGTCAAAATCCATAATAGCAAATTCACCAACTGCTGCCTTTGCCAATTCAACCGCAATAGTACCACCGAAACTCCCAAGACCTATTATGAATGCTCTCTTTCCAGACAGCACATCATTTTCTATCAGCCCGGAAGATCGGGAATACATCTCCTGCTTAGATGCTTCACTCATGTGCAAAACCTTCGCGGGTCATTTCGGTTACGACGATTCCTGACTCTGGCGGCACTTCGCTATGCTGGCGCTGCTCGAATTCGCCTGTCTCTGCATTGTACACAAGGTCTTGCATTGTGTCCTTTTCGTATCCTTGCTTACGCACGCCCTCACCGAGGCTCGAGAGTTCCTGTTGTGTCATAGTTGTTCTCCTTGTTGAGTTGATAAATTACATTTGCTGATGGTTAAGATAGTAGTCGATTGGATAGCCTGTCTGCAGATGTAGTTCATACATCTCAAGCCACAAGCGACATTTGATGTAAATCTTGTAAATGGCCACGTCTGGATTCCACGCCCCATAGTGACATATCTGCGTCCACTTCTTTTCATTCCAGAAACCCAAGGTATGCATTTTAGCGCTAAATTCAGGCAACGGACGCCCCCACTTGTCCTTTAATGTCTGCGCCACATAGACCTCGGGTTTTTGCAATGGGAAGCCCGAAAGCTTTATGTAAAGACGATAGATATTCTTTCTATTCGTCCGTGCCGCCATTACAATATGCTCATTGGGAGTTCCAAGCTCTTGGAACTTAAACAGATTTGGAGTAAGATACTTGTTCAGTACCGCAGTCTCCATCGCCAATCGTTGTTGATCCATCACATCTCCTTTTGTTCTAAGTGAAGTTTGTGCCAATAACTCAAAAAGGCAGATTCGATTTCCCCGTCGTATTCCCAAATTGCATCTGCTGTTGTGACATCGGCACTGTCACGCATGACAAGCGGCGGCACACTTGGGAATCCTTGAGGAAATGAGACCCTCACTACGCTACCATTCAGCAGAAACGTCAGATGCACCATCTTTTGCTGATCCAACTGAACCTTGCAATCTTTCTCATCTGATAGCCCGACAAACATATCCACAATGTTTTTTAGCACCTTGTTGTTTGCCTTGTCTTTCAACCAATACGTCTCGTCATACAAGGGTGGCGTATAACAATTCGCATCTAATGTGGTTTTCAAGATGCCGTGTCTTGCTTGCTCGGCAGAAGGCACAGATAGAATTTGCGATAAATCTGCATCGGAATCTACAACGTGCCGATAGGGGCTTGTCCCAGGTTTTATGTCCCACGACGAATGCACATACTCACTACCTGAATCCTGTGTAAAGTTAAACGCATTGATCACACTACCAGCGTCACTCCACGTGCCTATGCACAATAAGAACCGTCCAAGATTCTGCCGCTTGATGCCATGCACCATAGTAGCCGCATCATGTCCACTTGGATGCGGTAACCCAAGCTGATGATGCGAATGCCATTCCCCTATATGCTGAAGACCATATCGCGACGCCAAGACATGCCCAACTTTCGTAAGATAATCAATGTCTTGATTGAAAAAAGCGACTTGATGATTAGCATTCTGGCCCGGCCCAATTGCATACAAGACAACAGGAACACCCGACGCAGTCCAGAATCCAAACAGTTGACCGCCAGTTTCGATGTTTGGGTAATCAAGAATACAACGCGAAATGAAGTCAAGTTCTCCTTGATAAATGATAGCCGTAGTAGTCGGCTCTCCTGACCTGTACAACACTTGTTCCTCTGTGTGCGAAATCTTTTCTATCATAATTTACCTCCCAGTCGACAAAGCCTCAAGATCATTCAGTATTGAATCCAAATCATTGACCTTCTCCTTATTGCTGCTCCAGAAGTATGTGCGAGGTTTGTCCTGCTGGTCTATCGGTTTCGTCGCATTGAGCCATGCATCCACTCCTGTTTTCTCGTCTGTGTATGTGCATCCATGACTCTTTGCATTTCGAAACATTTCGTATGCTTTTTCAGTCGATTTCTCCAATCCCATTTTCCCTTGTGCATAAAACACGCCCAAACTATACATGGCATTGCCGTCTTGCGCCTTAGCCGCTTTCACATACCACGATATAGCGAGTTTTTCATCTTTGGGAATGCCCATGCCTACAGCTGACCAATGGGCAAGCTTTATCATGGCCTTGGAGTTGCCGCCATTTGCCGCTCTCTCATACCATTCTGCTGCTTTTTTACGATCTTGCTTTACGGTGGTTTTCTGCTCGGCGTGTTGAAGTGCAATCCACATCATGCTTTCAGTATCGCCATTTTGAGCGCGTTCCAGCCTCTCACAAAACTTATCGCAGAAATTCACAACGCTTTTTTGATAAGGCGCCAATCCCCTGCGCTTAAGATCGGCTATCCGTTCTCTACTTGATACAAGGTCATCATCTGATACGGCATCTCGAAGCGACGCAAGTAGAGTTTCTGTTTCCGCTGTAATGCGTCGCCTCTCTTCCGCCGCTGATGCCGCACGGCGTTCTGCCTCTGCTTTAGCCGTTGCTTCAGCTTCTTTTTGCCTTGCGGTGGCCGCTTGAACATCTGCTTCCGCCTGTGCCTGACGCGCTTTGGCCTCTGCTTCACGTTGTCGTGCCTCCGCCGCCTGTGCGTCTGCTTCCGCCTGTGCCTGACGCGCCTTTGCTTCAGCTTCCAATTGTCGCGCAGCTGCCGCCTGCGCATCTGCTTGAGCACGCTCGGTCTGAACCCTTGCGGTGTCTTTGGCAATTGCTTCTCGTTCGGCTCGTTTTGACGCCTCAAGTGCAGCAGTCGCCCGATTCTGATTCTCTTTTTCGACTGCATGCCAAACACCAATGCCTGTGCCTATTAAAAGCAAGGCAATCGCAATAATGGATGACCGCAGCATAAACGATTTCGTCCTGTCGCGCCGTTCAATGCGCTCGCGTTCAATGCGAGCTTTCTCCTCTTCCGCCTTTAGGCGCTGAAGCTCAAGTTCGCGACGTTCCTCTTCTTCTCGTCTGCGCCGATTACGCTCTTGTTCTTCCTGAATGCGTCGCTGCCGTTCGCGCTCCTCTTCTTCACGCTTTAATGCGGCCTGTCGTTGTTCTTCGGCGATACGAGCTTGTTGTCTTCGCTCTTCTTCCTGAATTTGGAGTTGTCTCAGCCGCTCTTCTTCTGCACGGCGGCGAGCTTGCTCTTTGCGCTGTTCTTCCGCTCGAATTAGCTCCGCTTTGCGCTGATAGTATCCTGCAATTCCACGGATTGTCCCTGCCATCTCTGGGAACTGCCGTAATTGCTCATTCCAATAATCAGCGCTCACTTGCGTCCCAAGAGGTCTTCGTTCCGTCTCGTCTATCGATTCCACGAAGAGCCTGCAACGAGCCAGGAATCTTTCATTCGCCTGGAAATCATCTTTGTAGAGCTCTTGCACGATTGCCGTCTTATCGTGCAGCTCCTTCATTGCGGATTCAAATCGCACCACCGACTCATGGAAATCCTTAGGAGTTCTCACCATTGTCATGTTGCACAGATGACTTGTGAGATTCTGCAATCGCGACACAACCGCATCACAATCACCGAACGCATATCTCGAAAACTCCTTCATCACTGTCAAGACACCATCCGTCTTATAATCATCAGCAGGGAATCCGCCCGCGGTCAATTTATCGACAGATGCAACGTCAACAATATTAAGGTTAGGATACTCCGCAGCGACATCTGCCCAGCAGCTCTCAAACAACCCTCTAGCACCACCATATTCGACAAGCTTATCTCGGTACTTGTCTGCTTGCGTGAGCGCAACAACGACACCCGGAGGATTCGTGGCAAGTTTAGGGCGAACTAGTTCCAACAGTCGAAGTGTTACCCACTGCGCATCATAATCGCGATCATGCATTTCTTGTCCATTCTCCATATCCCTATACACTTCGGGAGTAAGCCCACGTACCATACGTTCAAGACTCGCCATAATCACGACGAAATCGGCTTCTGCAATGTAGTTGACAAGCAATTCAGCGGCAGCATTATTTCGTGGTGTTCCATCATCTTGAAATGCTTCTCGGAAATCCTCTCCGCCATAATCAAGCATCTCTATCTCTGTCAATGGTTTTCCATCCTTAACCATTGTCCACACCAGTCTCAGAAGATCATCTTCATCCTCCCCGGAATGCGTCGCCTCTGGCCATTTATGGAGAATCCGCATGATGTAATGCAACCCATCTGTATAACGACGCGTTCTTGTGTTGGATGGTCTAATATGACACGACTGGCCGATCCTTTGCCCCGCCTTAAAATATTCCGTTAAAGCAGAAATGAACACCGTCTTCCCGCTTGAGTCGCATCCAACAATTGCTATCTTGCTCATATTGAAGTTCCTTAAATATCCAAATCAACATTGATCTCACTCATGGAGCCAGTGCGATCAGAATTGCGACGAACTCGACGGATGCGACCATCTCTTGTTAAAGCCACATCAGCATCTATTGATCCTTGTTGAGGCATAGGTCGTGCAAGCTGTGGCGATTCCTGGCGGCTTGTCGATGTTGGCAATGCAGACCGCGACGCAGTTAATGGTTGCGACTGCGCATCATTTTGATGCGCGCGAGGAGGCTTGTACATAGTCTCCTGTTTGCGCTTTAATATCATCTCGGCAAAATTCATTCCCCTACGCCTCCATCATTTGTCCAACTACTATATCCTGGACGTTCACTTCGATCCCCACCATTGGACAAAACGAGCTGAACACACAGGAAAACAATACCTGCCATCAAAATGCCAAACAAAAATGCCACTGCGCAATGTAGCATGTTCTTCTGAGAGATTTCCCTTATTTTGGCATCCTTCCTGAAGCTCTCGTTTTCCAAAAACCGATACCCACTCTTTTGGGCAGATAAACACCGTTTCAGTTCTTCCACCCTTTCTCGCAAATCATGATTTTCTGCTTCTGTCTGTTTATTGATGCGCTCTTGTCTTAGCTGTATTTCAACTGCCTGAACTTGAGTGGACACATCTGTGACAACTTTAGGCTCTAACGCTTGTTGCGATTGTTTAGACGAAGAGATGAATTCATCTTTAAAATTACCATGCGATATGGTTTCTTCTCTCTCGTTACTTGGCTCTTCGAACAGAGATGGATGCCATTCCCCAAAGTCATTCAGGGGCTTCACTTTCTCATGTGAAATCATCCGTGAAAAAAACCACTTTGGATTCTTATCGCCATATTGGCAAAGTATGGGGCCAATTAGATTCCAGTCGAAATCAATGCTTTCACAACGGGCATGTCTCTCGCAAAGATCCTGGAGGTGATTAGCAACATCATTTTGAGTTGGAGCACAAAGCCCTTCATCCACGAAAACAATTTCAGATGCAGGAGTATGTCTAGGCTCAGTAAAGTATGTGTCTTCTAATAGCTTTTGAAAACCAACTCTTGAGAAATATTTGTTAGACACAAATGCACAAGCACAATAGTCTGCACCTCTACTTGATTGATCCCAATTCTCAACCTTTTGAAGCTTAAATGCATATGCATATTCATCA
>JAFYQC010000265.1 GCA_017547265.1 Kiritimatiellia bacterium
GAAGAGCGGTGAAAATCTATTAATCGCATACAAGACGACAGAAGTCTCGCCTCTCGAAGATCTCAAGGAGCGCACACTTTTCCGCCTGCGGACGCGCGACGGAATTGACTCGTCGCACTTCCCAGAATGGCGACCGACTCTCGACCGATTCGTCAATGAAGGGCTTCTTACTCATACGCCATTGGTAGGGGCGCATCTCCGAGGCGCCCGCGGGCATCTCGGAGGTAACCGCCCCTTGCGGGGGTTTGCGACCCATGGGGAAGCAAACACGCCGAGCGAAGCGAGTGCCGAGATGCCCCTACCAAGCGAAAACATCTATTACCTCACCGAGCGCGGCACAGAAGTCTGCGATGCAATCCTCGAAGAGCTCGTATAGAGCCCTAACATCAAGTATGCCCGCGGCGCTTGACGGTGCGCCGCGTTGCAACGGCGGTGAATGGGTCTTCCGGCCAGTAGTGCTTTGGATAGCGACCGCGCATGTCCTTGCGGACGAGCTGGTACCCTTCTCGCCAGAATCCCGCAAGGTCTTTCGTTATCTGAATCGGGCGCTGCGCAGGCGAAAGAAGCGTCATTACGACAGGAACTTTCCCGCCGGCGACCTTAGGCGTCTCCATTAGCCCGAAACATTCCTGAAGCCGCACTTCACACGTCGGTTCATCGCCCTCGTAGTGAATCAGCATGTGGCTCCCGCTCGGGACCTCCATACGCGTCGGCGCGAGGCGGTCGAGCTCGCGCCTGTCATGCCCCGCTTCAGCAAGGATAAAGTCAAAGACAGAAAAGAGGTCGAGCCGCTCCAGATCCTTCCATTTCGTCATCCCGCTGATGAAGCCGGGCAGAGCGGCGAGAATCGCTCCATCAGTCGGATTCGGCCACTCACCCCCATTTTTATTGACTTTCGTGGGGTCTGTCCCCAGGCTCTTATCCTCCGCTTTTTCGGGGGTTGCCCCTGCGGAAACTGCAAAAACACGCGACAAAAACGCCATTCTTGCGCACATTTGCCGTGATTCCTTTGTCCAACAGGGAAGATTCTCGACTCCCTTCTGGCGGATGCCGTCTAGAAGCGCCTCCGATACCCTTGTGTCGACATCCACCGAGAGGCGCGTGTCAGCCGCCGAGAGAGGTTTCTCCCCAAGGGTCATCTCGCCAAGCTTGCGGCGAACGACGCTCTTCACCCGGTCGTTCTGCCTGTCCCACGCGCAGTATAGCTCCTCGATGATGCGATCACCGAAGAGGTCTTCTATTTCGTCCTCGTCAATGGGGCAGCCAAGAAAGACCTTTGCATCACCAGCACGGTCATCGAGTTCACAGCAGACGAGGTAAGGAGACCTTGAAAGAGGATCCGTCTCGTCGACAAATGCGCCGCGCCCAGACACCATGCGGAATGTTCCATTTCCACGATTCTTCGCAACCCTGTCAGGATACGCTAGCGCAAGCAACGCACCTTCCGATGCCACCTGATTATTAATATCTTTGGTCGATGTTTTTAACGCAGAGAAGCAAAGTGGCAGAGTAGCAGAGGTGGTTGTATCTGGGGCTTTGCCCCAGGCCCCGAAAGACTCTGCCTCTCTGCGCCTCTGCGACTCTGCGTTAAAACTAGATCGCTCTGCGTTAAAACCAAACCTTCGCGCCAACTGAAGCACCCTCTTCGAAAACGGTCTATTCGGCGTCTCTTTAATCTCTTCAGCAATCTTCCTAATATCAGTCTCGCGGCTCCTATTCCCCTCTTCAACAATCGCCGCCAACAGCGAAGCCATGCTCACCTCTCCCTGACTCCTAGCCCCTAACTCCTGACTCCTGACCCCTGACTCCTCGGCACTCGCTCCGCTCGGCTCGGTCGCTTCCCCATGGGTCGCGCCCACCCGCAAGGGGCGGTTACGACCCCTAATAATCATGTTCGCGAGCCGCGGATGCATCGGAAGCTTCGCCATCTCGACACCCTTCTTCGTGAGCCGCCCATCGCCATCAAGCGCACCAAGCATCTTTAGAAGCCCAACCGCCTGATCCCAGTTCGACGCAGGTGGCGGTGTCATCCACGGCAAATCCTCGCGTCCAAGCGCTCCCCATGCCGCGCTCGTTAGGACAAGCGAGCAAAGATCGGCATCAAGAATCTCGGGCATCATCTTCTTTGGCCGGGACTGCTGCTCCCCCTCGCTCCAGAGACGATAGCAAACTCCCGCGCGCACACGCCCCGCGCGACCTCTGCGCTGCTCGGCGCGGTCTTGCGTAAGCGGAAGCGTGACAAGCCCCGACATGCCGGACGCAGGACGAAAGCGCGGCACGCGCATAAGCCCCGAGTCGATTACAGTCGAGATTCCCTCTATCGTCACCGAAGTTTCCGCAATAGATGTCGCAAGAATCACCTTTCGCAAGTTGCTCGGCGCAAACACCCTGTCTTGTTCTTCTTTTGGAAGCGCTCCATAAAGAGGCAAGACATCTACGCCGCGAGTAACGCCGACGGCTTCCTGCACGCGCCGTATCTCGCCCTCTCCCGGCAAAAAGCAGAGTATATCGCCATCCGTCTCTTTTAGCGCCTTCGATATCGCCGCCGTCATCGACATGTCGCCAAGATAATTTGTCTCAACGGGGAACATGCGTCCTTTGGCGCGAATGATATCGGCGTCACCGAGATGCGCGGCGACTTCGTCCGCGTCGAGCGTCGCGGACATGACAATGATGCGAAGATCAGGACGCAGCGCGCGCCGCACTTCGAGAGCAAGCGCAAACGCGGTATCGCA
>JAFYQC010000266.1 GCA_017547265.1 Kiritimatiellia bacterium
ACGAGGACATAGCCCTCTTCAGGTCGGAAGCCCACACGATGAGCGAGATCCAGCACATCGGGATCGTTCGCAGCTACGACATCAACTGCTACGAAGGCATCTGGTACTACACGATGGAGTATGTCGACGGCTACAACTTCAACGCACTTCTCTCCAGGAAGCAGCATCTCCACGAAGCAGACTGTCTCCTGATATGCGAATCTATTGCCGTCGCCCTCGACTATGCCTGGAACAACTTCGGAGTCGTACACTGCGACATCAAGCCAGACAACATAATGATCAACACGGACGGCGTCATCAAGCTTACCGACCTCGGCCTCTGCCACACGTTCCAGTACCTCAAGGACGGCATGCGCGACATTCCAGACCACGTGATGGGAACGCCTGCGTACATATCGCCCGAGCAGGTCTACGGCGATGTCGAACCCGACTGCCGCGCCGACATCTACTCGCTCGCAGCATCGCTCTACCACCTCTCAACGGGCCGCATGCTCTTCCCAGGGCTCGGCAACGAGGACATGATGAAGGCACATTGCGACGAGACGGCCCAGGCGAAAGACCCGAGGACATACAGGCCAGATCTTTCAGAGGGCTTCTGCCAGCTTCTCGAGGCAATGCTCGTCAAAAACCGCGACTACCGGCTTCCTTCCTGGAAAGACGTCTGCGAGATGTGCCTCGCCGTAGAACAGGGAGTCTCGTTTAAGCCGCGCAAGGGACCAACATCGTCTCTTCACCTCGACCTCTCCGAGCTAACGCTGGCGCAGGCAGACGACGATGAACCGTACGAAGAAACCGCAGAGCTAATGCACGTCCCCGAGCCCAAGAAGCGCGTATTTCATTTCTTCAAGGGCGGCGGAAAGAGAAAGCGCGAGCCGCAGATCCAGATCGATCCGACCAGCGGAAAGAAGATTCTGCGCAAGCCGAAGACAGTCAACGCCGGCTTCAAGATCAACAAGCCTATCGACTGGTAGCAGCCGGCAAAGCCGGCGGCATTAGCCGCCGTTGAAGAGCTGCGTCGTCGCGTAGTAGGGATCGGATGTGTAGCGACAGGCAAGGCGCCTAAGCCCCGCCTCGTCGCCGGGAGTCACCATGTGGGTCATGTGGACTTCGCAGGTCGCAAGCTCCCCGAGCTTCTCCATCGCAAGCTGCGCGGCCGGATTAGTCGTCGCAGATATCGCTAGCGCAATCAGCGCCTCGTCGAGATTCAGCGAAGTGTAGCCACCCTTCAGGATGTCGTGCTTCATGTGCGAAATCGACTGAAGAATCGTTGGCGCAATCAAGGGGAGCCGGTCTGGAATTCCCGCGAGCTTCTTCACTGCGTTCAAGATCACTGCGGAACAGGCGTGCAACTCGTCGGAGTTGCGTCCCGTCACAATCTCGTCGTTGTGGAGCTGGAGCGCGGCCGCGGATATGATCTGCCCGCCGGCCTTTCCCTTCCCCTGCTGGCGGGCGGTCTCTGCCGCGCCGCGCGCGGCGAGCGCGACAAGCCGGTTCTCGGTCTTGAGCCCGAGCGAGTCCATAAGCATCTTAGCGCGCTCAAGCGACTCGAAGTCCGTCGCGCCCTCTATGTACAGGCACTGGTAGCGCAAGTAGCGGCGGATGACTTCCTGCTTCGACGCCTCCTGCACGACTGCGTCGTCAACTATGCCGAAGCCGATGCGATTCACGCCCATGTCGGTCGGCGACTTGTAAGGGCACTCGCCGTTAGTCATCTTCTCCCAAATCGTCTTGAGAAGCGGATACGCGTCTACGTCGCGGTTGTAGTTGACGGCTGTCTTTCCGTACGCGGCGAGGTGGTACGGATCGATCATGTTCTTGTCCTTGAGATCGATCGTCGCCGCTTCGTACGCGATGTTGAGCGGATGGTGGAGAGGAAGGTTCCAGACAGGGAAGCTCTCGAACTTAGAGTACCCTGCAAGACGCCCCTGGCGGTATTCGTGGTAGATCTGGTTGAGGCACGTCGCGAACTTGCCAGAGCCGGGGCCAGGTGCCGTGACAACGACAATCGGACGCTCGACGGGAATGAACGGATTCTTGCCGTAGCCCTGGTCCGAGACGACAGTGTCAACGTCGGCGGGATAGCCGAGTGTCTTGCCATGGAAATAGCACTTGACGCCGCGCGACTCGAGCTTCTGTCCGAACTGCTGGGCCGCAAGCTGACCCTCGTAGCGCGTCACCACGACGCCGCGCACCGTAAGTCCAAGAGACGAGAGGTCGTCGATGAGCTTAAGCGCGTCGTCGGCATAGGAAATGCCGAAGTCGGCGCGCATCTTCTTCCGCTCGATGTCGCCGGCGTAGATGCAGAGAATGACCTCTGCCTGGTCCTTGAGCGTCTGAAGAAGCCGAAGCTTCACGTTGGGGTGGTAGCCGGGGAGGCACCTCGCGGCGTGGAAGTCGTTCATCAACTTCCCGCCGAACTCGAGGTAGAGCCGCCCGTACTTCCCGGCGCGGCGACGAATCTCCTCGGACTGCTCTTTCAGGTACTTGTCGTTGTCAAAGCCGATTTTCACTTTGCGCCTCCGTGGATTTCGTCGAGAATCGCCTGGATCTTGCCCTTGCAGCGTCCGCAGCCACCGCCGGCCTTCGTGTAGTTCGTGACTTCCTCTACCGAAGTGAGCTGGTTCTCTGTTATCACGCGACGAACCTCGTTCTCGGAGACGTTGTAGCAAGTGCAAAGAACCGTGTCCTCGAGGTTGCGGTCGGTGTTCTTGCCCGTCTCATAGTTCTTGATCGCCGCCTCCATCGCCTCGCGACCCATTACGGAGCAGTGCATCTTCTGCGGCGGAAGTCCGCCGAGGTAGTCGGCTATCTGCTGGTTCGTGATCTTCTTCGCCTCGTCAAGCGTCTTTCCGATCACCATCTCGGTCAGGGCCGAGGAGCTTGCAATCGCGCTCGCGCACCCGAAAGTCTGAAACTTCGCCTCCGCGATCTTTCCGTCGGGCCCGAGTTTGAACTGGAACTGGAGGGCGTCTCCGCAAGCAAGCGACCCAACTGTCGCCGTTCCATCAGGGTTGTCGATCTTGCCCACGTTCCGGGGGTTCCGGAAGTGGTCCATCATCTTCTCAGAGTAATTCCACATCGCCGTTCGACTTTCGTAAAGAGTGCTGTCCTTGAACGGGGTACTATTATACCAAATTCCGGACAGGGCTGGTAGTCTCTCAAAGCTCCGCGGCGAGTTTCTTGATGCGGCGCGACGTGCGGACGGCGCAGAACTGCTTGCCACACATCGAGCAGTGGTCGTCGCCATGCGCCTCATCGGTAAAGGCACGCGTCTTGAGCCAACGCTCCTTCGCCCGCTTCGGGTCGAGGCATATCTCGAACTGGCGATCCCAGTCAACTGCCGCGCGTGCATCTGACATCGCGTCATCGCGCTCGCGGGCATGTGGAAGTCCGCGAGCGACATCACCCGCATGTGCGGCAATCTTGTAGGCGATGCAGCCCTGGTGCACTTCCTCGGCGTCTGGAAGCCCAAGGTGCTCGGCAGGCGTCACATAGCAGAGAAGCGACGCGCCGTAGGTAGCGGCCGCTGTCGCGCCGATTGCGGAAACGATATGGTCATAGCCGGGCGCGATGTCGGTGACAACTGGCCCAAGCACGTAGAAAGGCGCATTCTTGCAGACGTCCTGCTGACGCTCCATGTTCATCTGTATCTGGTTGAATGGAACGTGTCCAGGCCCTTCCACCATCACCTGTACGCCGCGCTCGCGGCAGCGGTCGACGAGCTCGCCAAGTACATCAAGCTCGCCGAACTGCGCGGCGTCCGAGGCGTCCGCAAGGCAACCAGGTCTCAAGCCGTCGCCGAGCGAAACGGTGACATCGTGCTCCGCGAGGATATCCATCACTTCGTCCCAGTGCGTGTAAAGCGGATTCTCCGCCTTGTTCTCCATCATCCATTCCGCCATGATAGCGCCACCGCGAGAGACGATGCCCATCTTGCGCTTCATCGCGTTCGGAATGTGCCTGAGAAGAAGCCCTGCGTGAAGCGTCATGAAATCGACGCCTTGTTCGGCCTGGCGACGAATGACGCCGATGAGAAACTTGGGGTCCATCTTCGGAATGTCACCAAGAAGCGAAATCGTCTCGTAGATCGGCACGGTGCCAAGCGGCTTTGGGCTCGCGTCGAGCATTCCCTGGCGGATGCCCGCGATCTCATCCTCCGATGACGCGACGGAAAGATCCATCACGAAATCGGCGCCGGCATCGAGAGCAACTTTCAGCTTCTCAAGCTCGTCGCCCTTCCCAGAGTGCGTTACGCTGCGGCCGAGGTTCGCATTGATCTTCGTCGTGAACATGCGCCCCACGCCGACAGGGACGGCGTTCTTGTGGTGGATGTTTAGCGGAATCACCGCCTCGCCCGACGCGACCGCCGCGCGAACAGCCTCCGCGTCAAGCCCCTCGTCCTTTGCGACCTCACGCATAGCGTCGGTCACAATGCCCTTCCTCGCCGCCTCAAGTTGTGTCATATCGATTTCTCCTGTTTATTTTAAACTCCGAGCGTTATCGCTCTCGCTACCGCTTCGCTGTTTCACATTCGTGAACGGTGCCATTTGAGCACCTTACTCTAATGTAATCTGGGTCTGGGGCTGCGCCCCAGATATGAAGCCCAAACCTCGCTGCAATTGCAAAACCGTTGTTAATTGCGAAGCGGCGGAGCGGTAGCGAGAGCCCAAACGATCGGAGTTCATCTCTCATATCCTATTATCCCAGTTTTTGAATACGACTTCCTGGCCGTTCGCCTTGATCGCGTCGTAGACTTCCTTCGGTGCTCGCCTGTCGGTGAGCGTGAACTGCGCGACATCCGCCGCATGCTCCTTCTCGAGCACCGCATATCCGCCAGGCGTCACGCGCGAGCCAGCGCTCATGTTGTCAGCCGCGACCTGCACGATGTAGTCGCGAAACTTCGGAGCCTCGCGCGTCGAGACCGTCATGCAGCACTGCGGGAAGCATATCCTGAATGCGAGCATCATCAAGTCGACGTCGCGCTCGTCGACTTCGCACGGCGGCACAAACCCACCGTCGACGCGGCAAAAGCGCGGAAACGCGAATTGCACTTTCGACTCGTAGCACTCCTTCATCAAGTAGAGCGCGTGCGCGGCGAGACTCGCCGCCTCCCTGCGCCACGGCGTAAGCCCGAGGAGAAACGCGCACCCGAGGATGCGAAAGCCCGCGCGTCCTGCGCGAAGCTGCGTCCAGAGACGCCATTCATAGTCGGACTTCGGCCCTGCCGGATGGAAGAATTTGTAGCGCTCCTGATCGTATGTCTCCTGGAAGCACGTGAGCGACTCGAACCCCGCCTCGAACATCGCCCTGTACCCTTCTTCGGTCTGTGGCGCGACTTCCAAGGAGAGGTTCGAAAACATCGGCTTCAAAAGACGCGCGACGTCGCAAAAATGCTCGATTGAATTTACCTTCGGGTCTTCGCCCGCGACTATGAGGAGATTGTCGATTCCGCTCGCGCGTATCGCCTCGGCCTCAACCTTGATTTCGTCAAGTGTCAGATTGCGCCTTACCGTTCCTGTGTGTTCGCGGCGGAAGTCGCAGTACTTGCAGTGGTTGACGCATGTGTTGCCGATATAGAGAGGCGCATAGACGCTCACGGTCTTGCCATAGTACTTGATTCTCGCGAGACGCGCCTTGACGCGCATCTCGTCCATAAACGGATACGCCGCAGGCGAAATTAAATTAAGCAAGTCGAACCAGTCGTGTCTCTCTTTCGCAAGCGACGCCTTCACCATCTCAGGCGTCACCTTCGAGAAGTATTCATCGACCTGTTCGGCCGTGTATTTCAACAATGGAAACATCGCCGCCTCACTTGAATATGTCCATCGGGCTCGTTGCGCTTGCCGTCGTACGAGAGGACGGCGGACCGGCCTTGAGCGCGATTTCGGCGGCGCGGACAGCCATGCCGAAAGCACGAGCCATCTCGACGGGATCGTCTGCCGCCGCTACTGCCGTGTTCGCAAGAACCGCGTCCGCGCCAAGTTCAATCGCCTCTGCGGCGTGCGAAGGAAGCCCGATGCCGGCATCGACGACGACCGGCACGTGGCTCTGCTCCACGATGATCTCGATCATGTCGCGCGTGCGGATTCCGCGATTGGAACCGATGGGGCTTCCAAGCGGCATCACCGCCGCAGCGCCTGCGTCTTCGCAGTGGCGCGCGAGGACTGGATCGGCGTTGATGTAGGGAAGAACAACCATTCCAAGCTTAGCACATTCCTTCACCGCCTCGAGGGTTTCAACAGGGTCGGGCAGGAGGTACCGCGCATCGGGATGGACCTCGATCTTGATCCAGTTGTAGCCAGCGGCCTTGCCGAGCTTTGCGATCCTGACCGCCTCGGCCGCGTTGCGCGCGCCGGAAGTGTTGAGCATCACCTCGACCTTCGAGCGGTCGATCACGCCCAAGATATCGTCGTGCGCCGCATCGTCTTCGTGGACGCGCGTGAGCGCAGTCGTAACGAGTTCCGTTCCGCTCGCATCGATTGCGGCCTTAAGAAGCTCGCCAGACGCGAACTTGCCCGTTCCAAGGAAAAAGCGGCTTGTAAACTTCTTGCCACCAATAACCAATTCTTTCATATTTTCTTTCCTTTCAAATTCGATCTATTGTTTTTAACGCAGAGGCGCAGAGAACGCGGAGTTTTACAGTTCCTTTCCCAGCAAGAGCGCGACGACGCTGTTGGCCTGCATCGCCGCGGCGATTCCGACGCGGGGCGAGGCAGGCGCGGCATTTGCGCCGACCGCCGTCTCTCCGTCTCCGATGGCGACTATGTTGCCCATCTTCTTGACTCTCATCTCATTCGAGCGCCCCCAGCCGGCAAGACCGCTCGCCGTTACGAGCTTCTTGCCAGAAGAAGCGAAAGACGAGACAAGCATAACCTTCGCGTCGACAACATCGAACGCCTCGACGACAATGTCGCAGTCTCCAAATATCTCTTTCACGGACACCGCGTCGAGCTTCGCGTCTACGGCGCGAATGTCGGCATCTGGGTCTATCCTGAGAAGGTTATCCTTTAACGCCTCGACTTTTTTTCGCCCAAGCTGGTCGCGGAAGAAAAACTGCCTGTTGAGATTCGATTCGTTTACAACGTCGAAATCCACGACAGTGAGATGCTTTACTCCAGCGCGGACAAGATGCATCGCGCAATTGGAGCCAAGCCCGCCAACGCCCGCGATCCCGACACGCGCCGACTCAAGCACGGCGCGTTCCTCGGGAGTGAGATAGGTATTTGCCGACATCTCAGCCCCCAGCCGTCATCTTGAACACATCGAGCGAAGCGCCGTCAACGAGCGCAAGCGCCGAAAGATCGGCTCCCGGCGCATATACTTCGACACCGTATTCGACAATCGCCTTCGCTGGGTCTACGCCTCGTGCCGAGAGAAACTCGGCAACTGTTTTCGCCGTCGTATCGACGGCATCGCCTTGATACTTGATCTTCATTTTCTTCCTCCGCCGGCATTACCCGGATCAGGTTCTGCGGGTTTGATCTCAGCCGCCGCGCACCCTGCGCCGCAGCACCCCGTATGGCGAATATTATAGCATATTCAGGCGAGACCCGTCACCTCGGGCTCAAGGCGGATGCCGAACTTGAAAAAGACCTTGTTTCGCATAAGCCGCGAAAGCGCGAGAAAGTCGCTCGGCGTCGCACCAGGACCAGAGACGATGACATTCGCATGCTCCTCCCAAACGTATGCGCCACCAACTTTAAGCCCCTTTGCGCCCGCTTCTTCGAGAAGCCGCCCAGCAAAGTCCCCAGGCGGGTTCTTGAAGACGCTCCCCTTCGTTCCAGGAGGGAAGTTCTTGCGCCTTGCGAGGAAGTCTGCTGGCGTTCCCTCTTCGCAGACGGAATTGCGCCACTTCACATCCTGAATCTCGCCGTTGATCGCGCTTGTGCGGTAGCCAAAGCCGCACTCCTCGGCTGGAATCCATTTGCCGTCGACCTTGACTGCCGAGATGACTTCGGAGATTGAATGGCCAAACGCACCGGCGTTCATCTTCACCCAGCCACCGATCGTCCCGGGGATTCCCGCCATCCACGGACACAGCGACGGATACGCGGCAAAAAGCGACGCACCGCTCTCGCCTGCGGGGCCGTTTGTCTTGACATATTCGACAGAAAGGTTCAAGTCGCTTTTCCACGTGTTTGAGCCGTGGCCGATAAGGATTTTCTTAAGCACGGTATCCGCACCACGCCTGACGATCGGCGCGAGAGCGATGATGTCGCCAGCGCCAAGAAGAAGCGTTACGTCGTCAATCCCCATTGAATTGCGAGCATGCTCCCACGCCTCTTCGCAGCTTCGCGCAAGCATGACGCGCACTCCCGCATCGCGCGTCGCCTTGTAGAGATCGGCAATGTCGCCGCCTTCAATCGGCGGCTCGAATGCCGCATAGACTGGGCAAAGCACGACTTCGTCCGCAAGCGCGAAGGACGCGGGGAAATCCGAAAGAAGCGCCTTCGTGCGCGAATAGCGATGCGGCTGGAAAAGAACACGCAAGACTCCGCGGCAGATTTGCCGCGCCATCGCGACTGCGCACGCCATCTCAGCGGGGTGGTGAGCGTAGTCGGTGTATACGCCGTCTATTATTTTCTGAAAGCGCCTATCGGGAAGCGACGCGACCGCCTCTGGAAGCGCTGCGGCTATTGCCTCTTGAGAGTGTCCGCGGCGAAGAGCTACTTCAACTGCGGCGCGGGCGTTTTTCTTGTTATGCGGCGCAAGGGCGGCAAAAGCGTCTACCGCGTCGAGAAACGCGAGCGGTGCGAGCCCTTCACCCTCGACGACATCGCGAGACTGCCCCCGTGCCGTGTTGAAGCAAGCGTCGTAGTCGGCTCTAGTCTTGAAATGGTCTGGGTGGTCGTAGTCGCAGTTTGTTACGACGAGCGTCTTGGCGCGATATAGTGCGAGCGTGCCGTCCGACTCGTCTGCTTCGACAACAAGCACGCCCTTCCCGCCTGCGACGGGAAAATCGCCTGTCTCGCCGCCAATCGCCCATTCAACGTCTTCGCCAAGAGCAAGAAGAAGCTTCGCAACGAAAGTCGCCGTAGTTGTCTTGCCGTGGCTGCCGCAGACTGCAATCGAGTCGGCCGCGGCGTTTACGACTTCGGCAAGGACTTCGCCACGCATACGCACACGCCCAGCAGAGGCGACAAGTTCTGGATTGTCTCGCGCGACGGCAGGAGTCGCAACGACTTCGTCAACGCCTTCCACATGGGCAGGGTCGTGCCCCAATGCGACGGAAACGCCAAGTGACTCAAGCCAGTCTGTGCGCGCGCTTTGCGAGAGATCGCAGCCCGACACCACGCATCCTCTGTTCTTGAGAAGCACGGCAAGCGCGGCCATCCCGACCCCGCCTATGCCAATGAAATGTACTCTCCTCTGCCCGCTCATTTTTCGGATATTATATCAAATATGTCTTTGAGCGAGGCTGCTAGCGAAGGCTGGATTTTACCTATTTTTTGACCGTCAAAGTGTATCTCGCCCCGATGAATAACAGGTGGAGCGCATTTTTCTCCCGATAAGAAGAAACTCCGAGCGTTAGGGCTCCCGCTACCGCTCCGCTGCTTCGCGATGTCTCAACGGCGATTCCGTGCGTTGAATTGTCTTTTGGGCTGCCTTCGGCAGGTTTTGAAGGCACAGCAACCACTCCGTCGCGGCAATGAGGAGGTCTGGAGGACACGTCCTCCAGCTTTAAGACGATCTGTATCATTCAGCGAGACACGAATGATGGGCGCAAAGCAAACGAAATTCTGCGGAGCGGTAGCGAGAGCCCTGCTGATCGGAGTTGAATTCTGCGGCTTTGGCGAGGACTTGATCGGTAGAAGCTAAAAAATGGGTAAACTCCAGAAGTGGAGCAAGGTCCTCATTTTGCCATATTTTTGATATAATACTGGCAATGAAGAAAATTGCTGTTTTGATGGGTGGAACTTCGAGCGAGCGCGAGGTTTCGCTGCAGAGCGGACGAAATGTCGCAGAAGCGCTCGCGAGCCTCGGGAAATACGATGTCGTACCTGTTGTTCTCGACGCAGACAACCTCGACGCAATGCCAAAGGACGTAGACGCCGCCTATATCGCGCTCCACGGCGGCTGGGGTGAAAACGGCGGCGTTCAGCTCGCTCTCGACAAGATCGGCGTTCCCTATACTGGCCCTGGTGCCGCGGCTTCGCAAATCGCGATGGACAAGGTCAAGACGAAGATGGTACTCGAGATGAATGGCGTTCCGACCGCCGCGTGGGGACTTGCGAACCCCGATACCGAGAAATCCCCTCTTCCCCTTCCCGTAGTCGTGAAGCCACCATGCGACGGCTCTTCCGTTGGCATCTCGAAAGTCTCGAAGCAAGAGGAATGGAAGAGTGCGCTCGAAGACGCGTTCAAGGCCATCAGCGCCGAGAACGCAAAATCATCGCCTCCGACCGTACTCGTCGAGGAGTTCATTCCTGGGCGCGAATTCACCGTCGGCGTGATCGACGGCGAACCGCTTCCAGTCCTCGAGATCGTCGCGCCAAACGGCTGGTATGGCTACCACGAGAAATACGACTCGAACGAAACGCGCTACCCCTTCCTCGAAGACGGCGAGCTCGCACAGAAGATGCAGAAAATCGCCGTGGACGCCTACAGGGCGGTCGGTTGCCGAGGAGTCACGCGCGTCGACTTCCGCGTGTCACCGCTCGGGCGCTGCTATGTGCTTGAGCTCAACACCTCTCCCGGATTTACCTCCCACTCACTCGTTCCCAAGGCGGGAATGAAAACCGGGCTCACCTTCGCCGGCGTCTGCGACCGCATACTCGCAAGCGCAAAACACGACTGACATAGATGAAAGAGAACAAGATAAGAAGTTCGAACGGCGGGAAGCGGATACTGATCATCCTAGGCACCGTCGTATGCATCGCCGCGATCATCGGCCTCGCCGTGGCGTACAACCGCCTGCGCGACATTTGGCTCGAGCAGTGCGTCATAACCGACGTAGCGTCGCAAGTCTCGATAACAGACGGCAAGATGGTCCGCTCCGACGTGATCGCGTACATGTTCGGTCTAAAAAACGGCGCGAACCTCGCGCTGATCGACTTCGACGAAAGGCGCAAAGAGACGCTGAAGAAGATTCCCAACATTAGGGAGATCTCAATCGCGCGGCACCTGCCCGACAAGGTGTCCATCACCGTAGAAGAGCGCGTCCCTGTCGTGCGTCTCGGCATCAAGGGCGAAAAGAAAGACTCCGGCCGCGTAGCCGACACCGAGGGTGTCGTCTTCATCTCGTCAAGCGGCACCCAGATGCTGCCGATAATACGCGAAGCCGCCGCGCCAGGAACTGAAAAGGGTCACACTCTCTCAGGCCGCGCCCTTGCAGCGCTGAAGCTTCTCGAGACCTGCCGTGAAGAGTTCAGGGCGCTCGCGGCAATTGAGGCAGACATATCGAAGCCGGACTACATAACGGTTGTCCTCGGAAACGACTACAGCATCGCAAAAGTCGCATGGGACGGGATGGACGATCCTTCCGATGCCACGCAGAAGAATCTCGAGAAGCAGCTCGAGAGCCTGACCAATGCCTATACCTCGCGCATCGACGACAGCATACGCGTCTGGGACGCATCACTGCCGCCAAGCGAGACGCGTAGCCGCAAAAGCGAGGTATACGGCGACACGAAGAAAGGATTTCTATGAGCAACTTCTATGCCGCAATGGAGATCGGCACGACGCGAACTGTCCTCGCCATCGGCGAGGAGGAAGTGGGCGGCCGCCTCAAGATTACCTGCCACGCCGAGATTCCCTCGACTGGCGTCAGAAAGAGCCAAATACTCGACATCAACCAGGCGACAAGCTCTATCAAGAGCGTCCTCCACGCTATCGAGAAGAAGCAGTCCGAAGCCGGGAGCACCATAACGCTCGGCAACGCCTACCTCGTCGTCTCCGGCCAGCACATCAAGGCCGACCCCTTCCAGGGCATGGTGCCGATCGAAGGCGCGAAGGTCGGCCCTGAGGAGCTTGACGCCGTCTTCAGAAGCTCGCGCACGATGCAGATACCGAAGGACAGGGAATTTCTCGACATCGTCGACCAGGACTACGAAGTCGACGCCCTGCGCGGCATAACCGCGCCGCGCGGGATGTCGGGTCGCATACTGAAGCTCAACACGCTCCAGATTCACGCCGACCGCAACAGGATCGACAACGCACGCACCGCAGCGGACGAAGCCAAGCTCGAGATACGCGAACCGCTTTTCGCCGCGACTTGCGCGGCGGACGCCGTCCTTGACGAGCACGAGAAGAGAAACGGAGTCCTCGTCCTCGACATCGGCGGCGGTTCCACCGGCTACGCGGCCTATTCCGACGGCCACCTCGTGACGACCGGGGTGATCGGCGTAGGCGGCGACCACATTACAAACGACATCGCCCATGCGTTCCAGACGACCAACGCCCAGGCGGAGCAGCTGAAGATAGAATCGGCCTCCGCAATCATCGGAAGACCCGGTGAGCCGCGCGTAAAGGTGCCGGGGTCCTCTCCGCTGATGGAAACGCGCACGATCTCCCGCCGCGCGCTCGACACCGTAGTCAACGCACGCCTTAGAGAGCTCCTAACCGTCATACGCGAAACGCTTGAAGACCAGGATCTCTTCAACCGGCTTCATGCCGGAGTCGTCCTTACCGGCGGAGGCGCGGCGATGCACGACATCGACGACCTCGTAAAGCGCGAGCTTGGCATGCCGGTGCGGACGGGAAAGCCAATCCACGTCGACGGACTCGACGGAGAGAAATTCCCGGCATCGTTCGCGGCCGTTGCCGGCGCACTGATGTATGCAAGCCGCACTGACGAGGACAGATCCATCCTCAGCGGGCTTATCGGGAGGTTCTTCAAATGAGCGACTCGTCCTCAATGATGCTCATCGGCATAGGCGGCGGCGGCTCGGCAATAGCCCGCGGCGTTCGCCGCGCCTTCGGAGAGGGGCTGAGGTTCCTCGCTATAGACACCGACGCCGCAACGGCGGCGGACTGCGAAGACTTCCTGCTCCTCGGCGGCAACCGTCTTTCCGGTCGCGGTTCCGGCGGTGACGTTGTCGCGGCAAGGCTCGCGACCGAAGACTCGATAAACTCTCTTGATCCGAAGATCGAGGGCGTGCGCCTCGCGATCATCGTGACGTCGCTCGGCGGCGGCACAGGCGGCGGCGCGACGCTCGAGACGGTGAAGCGTCTCGATTCGCTCGGCATACCGTCGATCGTATTCGCCACAACGCCGTTCACGTTCGAAGGCGAGGACCGCCAGCGTTCGGCACGCGGCGTAATGACGATGATCGAAGAGGCGGCCGGCGCGACTTTCTTCGTGCCGCTCGACAAGATCGTCGGAAACGCCGAACGCCTGGACGACGCGATGCGCCGCGCCGTCGACACAATGGCATCGGCCGTCACGCTCTTCTGGCGTCTCGTCGAAAAACCAGGATACCTACGGCTCGACGCCGAGCGCATACGCCACTTGGTATCAAAGGCCGGGCGCGGCAGATTTGCCGCGGTCTCGTCAATGGGACCCGACCGTGCGCGCGACATAAGCGACATGATCGCCAGGGCTCCCCTTCTTACGATGGGCTCGGGGCCTGTGAGGGCGATACTATGCGGCGTGCTCGCGGGCGAAGACCTGCGGCTCAGTGAAATCAGCACGATATCCGAGGGGGTGCGCTCTGCATTCGGCAACCAGGCGACGACCTTCGAGCTTGCGACGGTAAACGACGAGGACACGTTCTCGGGGCGCAT
>JAFYQC010000267.1 GCA_017547265.1 Kiritimatiellia bacterium
ATGCGTAAGAGTGACTTGCGTACGCAGCCAGAGATAGACGCCGAGGCACGGCAGGCTGAATACGGTTGTTTGTCTGATGTGCGAGAGTCGTCGCGACCCTGGAGCCGAACGAGAGCCCCGCGAGCCATCGGGCGGTGCGGCGCATCGGGTGGCGGGGCAGGAGTGCGCGCAGCCATGCCATGCGACAATATGGTATAATACGCGGCATGAAAAAAGCGCAAAACGTTGTTGAGAAAATACTTTCTGCACATCTCGTCGAGGGCGATCCCGCGAAGGACCCCGAGCTCGGCATCCGCATTGACCAGACGCTCACACAGGACGCGACCGGCACAATGGCCTACCTCCAGTTCGAGTCTATGGACGTCCCGCGAGTCAAGACCGACCTCTCCGTAAGCTACGTAGACCACAACACAGTCCAGATCGGCTTCGAGAACGCCGACGACCACGACTTCCTCCAGTCGATTGCCAAGAAGTACGGCATCGTCTACTCCAAGTGCGGCAACGGCATCTGCCACCAACTCCACCTCGAGCGCTTCGGGAAGCCCGGAACGACGCTCCTCGGCTCTGACTCCCACACCCCGACCGGCGGCGGCATCGGCCAGATCGCAATCGGCGCTGGCGGAATCGATATTGCAGTCGCCATGGCTGGCGGCGCGTTTCACATCCCGACCCCCAAGGTGCGCGCAATCGTCCTCAAGGGCAAACTCAAGAAGGGCGTCTCTGCAAAGGACGTGATTCTCAAGGTCCTCGAGAAGTATGGCACCAAGGGCAACGTCGGCTGGATCTTTGAGTATACAGGTCCCGGCGTTGCAACGCTCGACGTTCCCTCGCGTGCGACGATTACCAACATGGGCGCGGAACTCGGCGTCACGACGAGCGTCTTCCCGTCCGACGCGGTGACGAAGCAGTTTCTCGCCGCGCAGGGCCGCGCGAAGGACTTCGTCAAGATCGTCGCTGACAAGGGCGCGAAGTACGACGACACGTTCGTCGTCGATCTCACGAAGGTCGAGCCGATGATGGCGGCTCCCCACAGCCCTGGCAACATCGTGACCGTAAAGTCGATGAAGGGCACGAAGGTCAACCAGATAATGATTGGCTCGTGCACCAACTCGTCCTACCGCGACATCAGGACCGTTGCGCTTTACCTCAAGGGCAAGCACGTAGCGGACGACGTTGAGGTCGGAATCGCGTGCGGCTCGCGGCAAGTCATCAACATGCTCGCAAAGGATGGCTCGCTTGCGATTCTCCACGCCGCCGGCTGCCGTATGCTCGAGAACGCGTGCGGGTTCTGCATCGGCGCGCACATGAGCCCGAGGACTGGCGCGGTGTCGCTTAGGACGAACAACCGCAACTTTGAGGGCCGTTCGGGCACGAAGTCTGCTCAGGTCTACCTCGTCTCGCCAGAGACCGCCGCTGCATCCGCGCTCACCGGCAAGGTTGAGCTCCCGACGAAGAAGCCGGTCGCCGCGGTGCCGAGCCCGAAGAAGTTCCCGATAGATGATTCTATGTTCCTCTATCGCGCGACTGCCGGAAAGGGCGTGAAGGGCGCGGAGATCGTGCGCGGGCCGAACATCGCGCAGGTTCCGAAGGGCGTGCCGCTCGCAAAGGATCTCTCGGCCGTCGCCGCGATCAAGGTCGGCGACAAGATCACGACCGACCACATCATGCCCGCGGGCGCGCGCCTCAAGTTCCGCTCGAACATCCCAGAGTACGCGAAGTTCGTCTTCGAGCCGTGCGACCCCAAGTTCCACGACAAGTGCCTCGCTAACAAGGAGAAGGGCCTCGCCAACGTCATCGTAGCGGGCGAGAGCTATGGACAGGGCTCGAGCCGCGAACATGCGGCCCTCTGCCCCATGTACCTGGGCGTCAAGGCCGTAATTGCGAAGTCCATAGAGCGCATCCACCGCGCCAACCTTGTTAACTTCGGCATTGTGCCGTTCCTCTTCGAAAATCCGAAGGACTACGACAAGGTCGAAGCGGGCGACAGACTCGAGCTCAAGGGCATACGCGCGGCGGTAGAGGGCGATGGCGTTCTCGAAGTCAAGGGCCCGAAGGGGGCTTTCCGCGTCAAGACGGCGCTTTCTGACCGCGAGAAGCACCTTCTTCTCTGCGGCGGTCTTCTTGCGAGCCTCTGAAAAATTTAGTATAATTCACGCCATGAGAAACATTATCTTCGCTGTTGCCGTCGCTTGCGTGGCGGCTGGGTGTGCTACGAAACAGGTTGAGCGGACCAGTGTCCGTTTCCTGCACTGGAGCGTCAGCCATTTCAGCGACGGAGCGTATTCCGTCGCCTCGATTCCCGAATCTGAAGGCAAGGGAATGGCGGCCAAGTACGCCAAGTTCCTCAATTCCGTCGATGCCGACATCGTGGGCATTACTGAATACAACGAGGACTTCACCACGAACGGCTCCATGAAAGCGTCTACCGCGCTCTTCAAGGGGTATGAGAAGTCGGTCGGCCCGGCCAAGGGCGACATCTGCAATGCCATATTCTACAAGTCTGACAAGGCATCGAAGATCGACGAGAAGGACGTATTCTTCGAACGCCACTTCGAGGACACGTACTATAGGGCCGTCAAGCTCAACATCTCGGGCGTGCCTGTCTGGTTTGTGCAGACGCACCTTGACAGCAACACTTACCTGTCCGGTCACCGCAAGGACCGTGAGGAGCAGATGAAGAAGCTCATTGAGGACTTCCGCGACGAGCCGCATGTCGTAATCGCCGGCGATTTCCGCGTGGGCGTGCGCGTTCCAGGCAAGAGGTGCTTCCCGGCTCCAGAGGAATACAAAGTGTTCGAAAAGGCCGGGTTCGAGCTCGCCAACCTTTTCGGCACTGGCACGTATCCCGTCGAGAGCCCTATTCAGCCGCTCGACAACATAATCCTGAAGGGTGTCGGAATATCTGAGGTCAGGTTCCTCGAGGCAGATCTCCTCAGTGACCATCTTGCGATTTCCTGCAAGCTGACCATCTACGACGGGGAATGATCGGTAAGGGCGAGTATCGGGCCGCTTTCTGCGCTGTCGCGTCGCTCTGTTGCCTCGCGGCTGTCGCCGAGCGCCAGCCGATCGACAGGTATCAGTCGATCATAGACCGCCAGATGTTCGGCCAGCCACCGCCCAACTTCGATCCGACGAAGCCAGCATCCCAGGTGCAAAAGGGCGCTGGCGACGAACAGGCGCTTTCGCGCGAGCAGGAGGCGATAAAGAGCGCCATCCACTTCAGCGCGATAAACGTGACTCCGGCTGGTGACATTGCCGTCGGGTTCACCGACAATTCCGACAGCAAGCTGCCTGTCCACTACTATCTTAAGGTGGGCGAGGAGCGCAACGGTTGGAAAGTGCTTGAGGCCGATCCCGTCAAGGCGACCATGAAAGTCGCGAAGGGCGATATCGAGGTTGCCCTTGACCTTGGCGCGAATTCCGCAAAGGGCGGCGGATCTACCGCCCGTGCGGGCGCAAATGCTACGGCTTCTGCTGCGCCTGCCATTGCCACTGCCGGCCGCCGCGCCGGTCTGCTGACTTCGCGGCGTCCAGTTGGCCTCGCCTCAGAGCCGATGACTGGCGGTGCGTCGCTGCGGGAACGCCGCGCGGCAAGGGAGCAGGCACGTCAGGAGGAGCTTGCGAAGGAGAAGGAGCTTGAAGACAAGCGCAAGGCGGAGGCCGCTGAGAAGGAAAAGGAGCGCGAAGCCCAGCGCCAGGCCGAGCGTGAGGAGCAGCGCCGTGAGCTTCAGCTCCTCAAGGACGAATTGAAGGCCCAGCGCGAGGCCGTAGAACGCGCACGAGCAGAGCGAGAGGCGGCTCGCCGAAACGAAAATGCAGAAGACGAAAGTTGAGCAGTTCTATGCCTCCCTTCGCGCGACGGGGGCTTATTCCACCCCTCCCGAGCGTCGCAGGGCGAAGCGCGTACGTCCATCGGCTTGGAACACTTTTCGCTACACGATTGGCGTCACGAAGGTATTCCCCTACTGTGCGCTACGAGAGCCGTTCGGCCTTCTCACTACGGAGAAGTGGGCCAAGGCATGCTTCTCTTCTGTTACGACTGCCGAGAAGCTCGGGATCAACGTGATTATCGAAGGCTTTGGCGCCCGTCAGAAGCATGACGGTCCGGTTGTCTATCTCTGCAACCACATGTCGACGACGGAGACTATTCTTCTTATGCCCACGCTTTTCGCGTTTGGGCCGTTCAGCTACGTTGCCAAAGCCTCGCTCGCACATCTGCCGTTTCTTGAGAAGGCGGCTGAGCACATGCGAATGGTCCCCGTCGGGCGCAAGTCTCCGCGAGAGGACTTGATGACTGTCCTCAACGTTGGCACCGAACGCATCAAGGGCGGCGACAGCTTCCTCATCTTCCCGCAAGGAACGCGCCAGGAGGTTTTCAGCCGCAAGGTCTATTCTTCGATTGGGGCGAAGCTCGCAGAGAAGGCAGGATGTCCTGTCGTCCCGATCGTCGTCGACACTCGTTGCCAGCTTACGCGCGAGAAGGGTGTTTTCCGCAAGGTTTTCAAGGACTTCGGCCCCCTTGACCCGACGCGCGACATCCGCGTCGCATGCGGCCCAGTCATTCCCAACGCGAAGTCGCGCGTAATGCACGAGGCCGCGTTCGATTGGATGGCGTCCAAGCTCGACGAATGGGGCCTCCCGACCGAGCGCTGACTTGCGCCACGGGCTGTCGGCCGCGTCTTCAGAATAGGAGGGCTTCTGACATGAAAAACACTTTGGCTGCGGCTATTATTGCGGCCATTGCAATGACGATGCAGGGAATGCTCGTCGCGAACAGCGTCGTGCCATCGCCTGACAGCTTGGAGCGGCTTTTCGACGCGCCCCCGCAGTCGCGTGGCGCGAACGCGTGGTGGCACTGGCAGGGAGCAAACGTCACAAAGTCGGGGATAACCCGCGACCTCGAGGCGATGAAGGATG
>JAFYQC010000268.1 GCA_017547265.1 Kiritimatiellia bacterium
CGACATGGCCGACACCGGCATGGTGGAGCAGATGGAGGCGGTTGCGCAGGCGTGGTACGCCGTGTTCCCCGACGACCGTTATCCCGATGGCCGCCCTATCGAGAAGGTTTTTGTTCTGGGCAACCACGATTACCACGGTTACCTCTATGGCGACCACGCGAAGAGGCTCTACCCCGACGCAGCCGAGCGCGCGAAGCATGTCCTTCGCTCCGACTTCGCGACCCGCTGGAAGCGCATCTTCAATGAAGACTACGCCCGCTTCTACTGCAAGAGCATCAAGGGTTACACATTCCTCGGCCAGCACTGGGACGACGGAAAGGGCATGGAGACCAATTACGGTTCCTGCGACTTCGGTGCGGAGCTGCAGGCGTTCCTTGACGCGAAGGGCCGCATGCTCGATCCGTCCCTCCCGTTCTTCTACGTGCAGCACCCGCATCCGAAGGACACCTGCTACGGCCCATGGGCCTGGGGACATGATAAGGGCAAGGTGACGAAGGCGCTCTCCGTCTATCCGAACGTAATTGCGTTCTCGGGGCATTCGCATTATTCGCTGACCGATGAACGTTCAATGTGGCAGGGGGCGTTTACGTCGGTCGGCACGAGTTCGCTCCGCTATACGGGGATGCCATACAACGAGTGTCCGCCGGTTGGCTATGAGAATACATCGACCGAAGGCAAGCAGGCTTGGCGCTATGACGCCGCCAAGTTGATGCCGCGTTTCAGTTCCGGAGATTGTCGGCAGGGCATGCTTTGGAGCATCTATGACGATTGTATTGTCGTCAAGCGGCGCGAATTTCTCTCCAACCTTGATCTGGGCGACGACTGGGTGCTTCCGCTGCCGTCGGCTGAGCCGAGGCCGTTCGCCTTTGCCGAGCGCGCCAAGAAGTTCCACGCTCCGTCCTTTCCTGCGGGAGCGAGACTTGCGGTGTCTACCGTCAAGGTGAAGAACCGTGGCGGCAAATCACAGGATGGCAAGGAGTCGATACCGGCGGTAGAGAAGGATGCGTTCAAGGTCGTCGCGCCTGCCGCGGTGGCGGACAAGGATGCACGTCTCTACAAACTTGAGTTCGTGGCGGAGTCGAGGGATGGCGCGAAGAAGACGAAACTCATAATGCCGGAAGGGTTCAACCATGCTCTCGGGCACAAGAAGGCTGCCGAGCCCTCGTTCTGCCTCTTTGCTCTTGACGAACTCGCGGCTGGAGAAGTCCGATTCGTCGTCACCCCGGTCAACTGCTTTGGTGCGCGCGGCACACCGCTCGTTTCGGATTGGATCGCACGCACCTGACTTGCCGATCCAACAATCAAACAATCCAACAGTCAACATGGAGATAGCACAATGAAGAGACTGATGATCTTGACGGCGGCGTTAGCGGCCGTTGCGACGCTTTCGGCAGCGGACATCTACGTTTCGCTTTCGACTGGCAAGAAGAAGAATGCGGGCACGAAAGAGGCACCGCTCAAGAATCTGTGGCATGCCCTGCAGAAGGCTGCCGACGGCGACACGATCCACCTCGCCGAGGGCATCTATCCCGGCAACGCCAAATGCAACTGGTTCCTGATCGACAAGGCGGTCTCCATCATCGGCGGCTATTCGGCCGACTTTGCTACCCGCGATCCGCTCAAGCACCGCACGATGTTCCAGCCGCTCAACGAGAACAACGACAAGAAAGGCACAGGTCTCGGCATCTTCACGATCCAGTTCGACATGGCGAAGCCGGCACCCAAGGGCGTGAACATGGTGTTCGACGGACTCATCTTCGATGATGGTCAGGCGCAGAGCTACCATCCCGTGAAGGGCAAGCCGGAAGGTGTGGAGACGGGCATGTGGCTGGAGCCGCCGGCGAAGGGCAACACGCCGTTCGCTTCCGCCAAGCGCTATCTCGTCTATTCCGCCACGGCCAACCGCGCAGAGGGCGATATCACCTTCAAGAACTGTCTGTTCCTGAACGCCGGCAACATCGCCATGAACCTCAACTGGTACAAGGGCAAGGTGAAGATGGAGAACAACGTATTCTGCAACAACCTGATGGTCGGCGCGAATGTGTACAGCTCCAATCCCCAACCGGGTGCGGTGGAGTGGGAGTTCGAGAAGAACACGGTGCTCTTCACGTGGAGCCGCACGAGCGAGCTTTCCGACATGGGCTTCGGCATCCGCACCACGGCCAACGTGAAATCCGAGATCGAGGACAACATCATCGGTCTGAGTGTGCTCACCGGATGGGACAACACGAAGGGTCTCGACAAGACGAAGAAGATCGAGGCCAAGGGCAATGTCTTCTTCCTCAATCGCCAGTCGGATGCACAGGTCACAAAATCGCCGAGTGTCGTGAAGGTGAAGGTAGAGGACTTCGAGGATGATCTGGAAGGCAACTATGGCATCGAGAAGGCTGAGGACAACGTGGCTCTCGCCGATCCGAAGGTGTTCAATGGCCGCCTCAACACGGCTTACCTCAATGCGTTCTTGTCGATGAAGTATTCCGAGAAGGCGACGCTCGACGCCGATAAGTTGAACGCCTTCCGCCAGGCGGTGGGACTTCCTCAGCAGGGCACGATTGTCTCCAAGGTCGACATGTTCGGCAACCGCTACCCGCTGGAGGATGCGCTCAAGCTCTTCGGCGCGATGCCGGGCAAGGGCGCGCAGGCGATCAAGTAAGGAAAGCGGCGGCGCAGAAGCGTGCAGGTCGGGAAAGTTTCCGGCCTGCTCTTTTTTTGGTATAATGCGCACCCGTTTTCAGGAGGATTAGCTCAGTTGGTCAGAGCAGGACCTTTACACGGTCAAGGTCGGGGGTTCGAATCCCTCATCCTCCACCAAGTGAATGGGTATGCCCGATCCGAACCCCCATGCGGATCGGGCGACGCTGAAACCCCTGTAAGATAAGGGTCCTGCCGCTTTGGCCGTGTAAAGATCTTGTTCCTGCTTGTCGAAATTTTGACAAGTTATTGTCGAAAAAGATGTTCGACTCGAACCCCCTTGTGTAAAGAACGGTTGCCGGTCTTCTTCCGCTCGGTATCATAGCGGCGTTCCTTTTCTGCTGGTGTCATCATCCTTGTTGCCTCGTGCGGACGTTTTGTGTTGTAGAAATCGATGTAGTCAGCGAGCGATTTGACGAAATCCCTTGCCGACTTGTATTTGCGGCGGTAGAGTTCCTCGGCCTTGAGTGTCTTGAAGAATGCTTCGCAGACGGAGTTGTCGTATGGTTTCCCAGAGCGTGAGTGTGACAAGGTGATGCCGTTCTCGTTGGCGTATGCGATGAGGGCGAATGAACGGTAGGCAGAGCCTCTGTCAGAGTGCAATATCAGTCCAGGCTTCGGTTTTCGCTGAATCAGTGCATCTTTCAGCGTCAGCTTCACGAGATGGGTACTGTTCCGGCGACTTGTCTTGTATGCGACAACTCTGCGGCTATAGAGGTCTATTATCGTGCAGATGAAGAATGTGGTTTTCTTTACGTGCCATTCGGTGACATCGCTGACCCATATCTCGTTCGGCCTTGGCGGATTGAATTGTTGTTTCACATGGTCGACTGGATTTCGGATTTCAAGGCGCCATCTGCGTTTTGCGCCTGTCCTGATGCTGTGGAGACTCATCTCGCGCATCAACCTTCTGACCATTGCAACGGACACGTGCAAGCCTCTTTTCTTCATAATGACGGTGATCTTGTCCGCTCCAAACCGCTGTTCGTTCTCGTTGAAGATATCGCGTATGCATTCCTTGAGTGCCGGAATTCTTGTCTTGAACCACGCAGTATCGCGTTTGTTGTATCTGACATGCCCGTAGAAGAATCTCCGGGTGACACCGAACGTATCGCAGAGAATGTGGATATTGTATTTTACGGGGTCTTCCTTGTAGAGTTCTTCCATTGCCTTGAGCTTGGCTTTGATGTTGGAATTCATTGTTACGTCGGCGCATTGGAGTATTTCGCGGATTCTTTTCTCTCGTTCAAGTTGCATCTTCAAGATACGTACATCACTCCAGTTTGGAGCAGGTCTGGCCGTTGCCGGTACAATGATGGATGGCCTCCGTTTACCTTTTGACCAGTTGTAGATGGTTTGTCTGGAGATGCCGTATTGAGCGGCAAGCGCCTTGACCTCCGTATTGTTGCTATAGTAGCGGGATAGGATTTCTGCCTTTTCCGCCTTTGAGAACTTTGGTTTCATTGTTTATTTCCTTTTGGTTTTGTTTTCGTCGACTATCGACGAAAACTGGAAGTATACTACGGAGACTCGGCGTTATGTTACGCAGTAATACAGGACAATCGCTTTTCGAAATAGCACTTATGGCCAAAATGTTCCCTAGTTGGGGAACATTTTGGCGATTTTCTTTATGCCGAGCAGCCATAAATATGATATAATATCTCGCACTTAGACGAAATGTACCCTTGGAGGGGAACTATTTGACATGGCGCTATATGATCAGATTTGTGAGCAGGCGATAGGAAACTATGGCCTGATTACCACTATGGACGCTGAATCGCTTGGGGTTCGGCGAAAAGATCTCGTTGAATGGGTTAAGCTTGGTCGCTTAACTCGGCTTGGGCATGGGGTCTATCGAATAGAGCACTATCTGCCAACAGAATATGACCGCTATGCAGAGGCAGTTGCGATAGTCGGCAAGGATTCTGCGCTCTGGGGTGAGAGTGTTCTCGCCATGCACAATCTGGCAATGGTTAATCCGTTACGCGTTCAGATTGCCACTGGTCGTAGAGTCCGCAAGGCTCTACCGAAGTGGATTGAACTTGTAAAGAAGCCAGAGGGGGCGAGCGAGGATGTTTTTGAGGGAATTAGGTGCCAGAATCTCGCTAGTGTCATTCTTGAATGCCGTGGCAAGTTAATGACGGAACGTTTGCATGGCGCGATAGATGACGCATCTCGCAGGGGATTGCTTCGTAGTGGCGAAGTCGAAATGCTTAATAAGGAGTTCAAAAGATGAAACGTCCCAATACATGCGTCAATCTGATCAAGGCCATAAATCAAATCGATAAGAGCGGAGATCCGGTGAGATTCTCGCGAGCGATGGCGAATGTCATTGTCGGGCAAATCCTTCCTGATGGCGTAGTGAAGGGAGGTAGTTCCTTGATGTTCAGATATGGCGGTGAGTTTACCCGCTATACCCGTGATATGGATACTGCGCGGGTAATGGGACTTGCGGACTACAAGCAAAAGCTCGAAGATGCGTTGAAGGTTGGCTGGAACGGCTTTACCGGCGTTCTTTCCGATGTGCTACCGCCGAAACCGAAAGATGTCCCGAAATCCTACGTGATGATCCCGTTTGACATCAAGTTGAGTTATTGTGGGCGTTCATGGCAGACGATTCGGATAGAAATCGGCCACAACGAAATCGGTGATGCCGATGAATATGAAGAGTATCTTCCGCCCGATCTCGCGGAGGCGTTTGAGTCCTTGTCTTTCCCGCGCCCTGATGCGCTGCGAGTAATGAAACTTCCATATCAGATAGCGCAGAAACTGCATGCGGTATCAGAACCAGGAAGCGAGCGGGCGCATGATTTGATAGATCTTCAGCTCATCGTACGGCATTCTACACTTGATTTCGTCGAAGTACGAAAAAAGTGTGTGCACCTGTTTGACTATCGCCGGAAGCATGCATGGGCTCCGAAGATTGTCGCCGGAGATGGTTGGCGAAAGACATATGAAGATGCGTATGCGACGATTGTAGACGCTTCGTCGGTGCTTCCGTCGGTCGATGATGCTGTTGCGTGGGCAAATGAACTTGTTTCCAAGATTGATGAAGTCGGTAATGAGGTGAGGGGACGATAAGCCATAAAGTTTATAATAGACAATAGAAGGCGGTTAGCATACCTCATTGCCGGGACGCCGAGCCGACGCGAATTGCGATTCTGGAGAAGATGGATCCATATAAGGTGAACGCGTGAAATGGTACGGATGTGTAATGTAACGATTCCCCAATTGCCTTTGCCTGGGGAAGATGGCATAGTTTGACTGCGTCACCTGCGGCTCGCGCCTGACCTGCAACGGCTGCAGCAACTGCGGAGCCTGCGGGAGTTGAATCAGAAAAAATAGAAATATTTTCTCCACCAACTTTTTCGGAGAGAAGTTTCATGGTTCAGCATTTATTACATATTCAGAACCTCGTCACACCCGAAATATGCTATAATACAGGGCGCTTTCGGAGGTTGGTTTCTCCGCTCGGCGCGAGTGGGTCGGGCTTCGGAGTCTTTCATCCTCCACCAGCCTTCGCTCAGCGGAGCTGAGCTTCGGCTCGGCGAGCCGAACCCGAAGGGGAAGGCTGTCGCGCAGAAGCGCAACGCGCGGAGGCGGGCAAAGAGAAAAAAGGAGTGTGCAGTGGTAGGATATCATTATGTTTACATGCTATCAGACATTGCAACACATAGTCACCACTATGTAGGCATGACAAGCGATCTTGAAGCACGGCTTGAGAAGCACAATTCGCGTCAAGTTCCGCACACATCTAAGTTTGCACCTTGGATGATTGATGCTGCAATAGCCGTTCGAGACAAGAATGTTGCGGCACATCTTGAGCAGTACGTTATATCTGGAGCGGGTCGGGTCTTTGCAAACAAACACATGTTCCCACATATGTGAAATGCGAGAACATTGATGGCACAAACTGGGCGGAAATGCTCGGTTTGTGCCATCATATAAGCCAACCATTGACAGAAACCGGGCAGAAGATGAACTTGTACAGAAAAACCAAGGAGGTGTACAATGAAGAGAATCCTGATGTTGGCAACGGCGTTGACCGCATCGCATGCCATCAGTGACGAGGTTTGGGAACTTGCCAGGGCGTTGAACGTTCTCGTCAGCTGCAACAGCAACACGAAGCGCCACCCTACAAGAAGAAGCGCAAAGCACTCTGGCCGTTTTGATGACAATACAATCAAAAGGAAGCAACCATGTCAAAGAGTTTGACTTTCAGGAAAATTGCCTTTGTCTTGCCGATAGTTGCAATGGGGCTTACTGCAACTGCTGACGGATGTGTTAATGTTGCTCCACGAACTGGGCGTCTGTTTCAGTCCTCTCGATATCCACACTACTCCTTTTTAAGAGGGGCCGAGGCGTTTGGAGCTGGTGTGATGACGCTCAACCCATTTTATATCGCCGCATTGCCATTCATTATTGTCGGCGATTTAGCCTGTTCACCAATATATGATATTCTCTGCATCCCACGCGACCTCTATATTCGTTCACGGCTCGGCGTTACCCTAGAGGTTTGCGAACTTGATGGCAGCCCGATTGCCGGTGTCAAATGTCAAGTGATGATGCCCAGCACAAAGGACAATTCTCCCCTTACGCCGCTCCCGGAATATGTGACAGGGGAGGATGGCAAAGTTGAGATTCCGTTTTTTCGCAATGTGATAAGCATACATGGCATAAATCAATCATTGGATGCGCTTGGCTATGATGTCTATCCATATGATGCCTATCTTTTTCCTTTGAATGAGAACGGGGTGGCAGAACTTAAAGTCAACGCACTTAAACGAGGCCGGTCGTATCCATTGATAACTAATTCGCTTGATGTTGTTGTGAACCTGGACTCTGAAGGATGTTTCTTGCAGGACATCGATCTGATGACGGCAAGAACAAATCATGTCGATTCGCTTGGATTTCGTATCAAGCGATCCCATTCAGGCGAAGTGTCAATGATGATATTGCCAGGTATCGAAGAAAGAATGCTCCGTATTCCTATTTCTGAATTGGAAGATGCCGATCTGCCTTCACAACTTTCTTTAGTGCCATATGAGAATCGTGAAATGGCAGGCAAACATCTTGAACGAGGCCTTCCAGTTGAAGAAGTAATTGCCTTTCGTACACATTGTAAAAGGCCGTATTACGGTGTTATCGTCAGTTTTTCGGCGGAAACAAACCTTGACACTAAGGCTACAATAATTCACATGGAATGGATATTCAATGTACAAAATGGTTGGCCAAATCTTCGGCAACAAAGGAAAGAATTATAACAAGAAAACCGAGAAAGGAGAAAACCGATGAACATCCTGATTCTACAAGGCTCGCCTCGTGCGAACGGAAACACGGCGTGGATGGCCGAGGAGTACCGCAAGGCGGCAGAGGCGGCCGGGCACAAGGTGACGCTCGTCGACGTGTCGCACAAGAAGATTGCCGGGTGCATGGCCTGCGGGTACTGTCGTGGCAAGGGGAATGGGGCGTGCGTCCAGAAGGACGACATGCAGGAACTCTACCC
>JAFYQC010000269.1 GCA_017547265.1 Kiritimatiellia bacterium
ACGATGCGAACGGCTTCTGGAACTCCTCCGTCGTAAAGCCAAGGCCACCGAGCGCGACCTTGACGCGCGTCTCGATGTCGTAGCCGCCGAGATGCTCGAACTTCGTCTGGAGCTCGCCGTAGCGCTTCATCTTCGCAGGGTCGGCGAGATCGGCCTCGAGTTCGGCCATCTCCGCTTCGATCTCCGAGAGTCCGGGGATGCCCCTGAGGGAATACTCGAGAAGCGTCTCGTCGGGCGTGTCGGGCGCGGGGTTCTGCCGCGTGAAGCCGATGCGCGGACTTCCTTCGATTATGAGTTCGCCGGTATCCGTTCCCATCTCGCCGAGGACAATCTTGAAGAGCGTCGACTTGCCAGAGCCGTTTGGCCCGACTACGCCGATGCGATCGCCCGCGTTGACGCGGAACGTCACGTCCGTCAAGACGTCCTGGTGTCCATAGTGGACGCTAATTCCCTTGAAATCTAGCATTGCCGTAAATCTCTTGCCTGCCGTCGTCCATTATCCACAGCGCGGAGACTTCCATGTCGCCTACGAGAAGTTTTAGCTTGTCGTCGAGAAACTTCTTTCCATCTTCCGGTCCAAGCACGAAGAGCGTCGTGGAAAGGCCGTCTGCCCACATTGCGGAATTGCACAAGACAGTCACCGCCGCGACGCCGTTGGAGACGGCTAGTCCCGTCCGTCCATCGTAGATGTGGCTGCCGCGATAGTATGTCGCGCTCGTCGCAAGCGCCTCCCCCTCGTGCAGATCTACGACCGCGGCAAATCCGTCGCCAAATGGATCGCGAACGCCGGTGCGCCACGGCTTGTGCGTGCCACCCTCGCTCCGAAACGCCTTGAGGTTACCGCCGAGATCAATAATCGCGTCGATGGGTCCAACGCCGGGCGCCATATACGAGGCAAGGTCAACGGCAAACCCCTTGGCAATTGCGCCAAGATCGAGCGTATTCGTGCCCTTCCATCGCGGGTTGAATGCGCCGCCGGACTCATGCATCAACTTAAATGCCGCCTCGTAGCAGGGCTTCATTTGCGCGTCGCACTTCTCAAGAATTTCACCGTCGTCAAGTGGCGCGAGTCGACTCAGCTCCGACGTGGAGACATACGCGTTAAGCGCCTCGGAAACATCCTTGAATACACCCATTGTATAAGCGGAAACATGTCCCCATTCGTCGGGACAGCCGCGAACTTGCACCGCAGCGATTGTCCCCATAATAGGCCACTCGACGCGCTCGATTTGCTGCCGTCCACAACCGGCAAGACACATCGCGGCAACCACAAGCCACAAATAGTTATATCTCGACGATTTCATCTTGGCAGAGAACCTTTAGGTCTATGTCTGTGCGCCCGATTTCGCAAAGCGTAGTGCGCATAGCATCCTCGGCGACATGCGGCACGTTGCAGTCGCGCGAAAGATGAGCGAGCGCGAGCTTCCTAAGGCGCGGCGACGCGAAGCGCCTCACTAGATCGCACGCCTGGTCGTTCGAGAGGTGACCGCGCGGGCCTGCGATGCGCTGAATCAAGCTTGGATGGCGGCCGCTCTTGCGCAAAAGAACCGCGTCATGGTTCGACTCGAGCGTCGCTATGTCCGCTTCGGAGAGATTTTCCCCTATCGATTCAAGAGGCGTGCCTATATCGGTCGCGTGAAAATACCTGCAGTCGCCGTCCGCGACAAGAAAGCCGACGGGGTCGCTCGTATCGTGTGGAATTGCAAACGGCTTGATGTCGAAAGGACCGACCTCGAAGTCCTGACCGTTCTCGAAGATCGAGAAGTCCATCTCGTCGATGCCAGCAGACGCTGCGATTGAATCGGCCGTCATCGCATTTGCGAAAAGCCCCGCCGCGGGGAAGCAGTCGTGGAACTTCGCGACTCCCTTTATATGGTCGTCGTGGCTATGAGTGAACACCGCGGCAACGACCGCTCCGAGGTCAATCCCCGCGGCGCGGCTGCGCTTCAAGAGCTCGCGGCAGCTGAGGCCGCAGTCTATCAAAAGGACACAGCCCTCCGACTCGACGCAATACGCGTTTCCCGCGCTTCCGCTCGCAAGGGAGACGACCTTCACGACTCGCCCCCGCAGGCCTGCGCGGCGCGCCTGTTCTTGAACGAGTAGTAAAAGTAGAGCGTGAGGTCGGTCGAGACGAGAATAATGTCGACGACGTATATGCCTATCACCCACATTCCCTTGCCGCTCACGACATGGCTTGCGATGCCGCAGAGGTAGCCAGCAATGACGATGATCTCGAATAGCGGGCTCTTCCCGTCGACGCGCTTCGCCCTGTAGGTCTTCGCTATCGCAAACGGCCACGACGCCCCGAAAAGGACGAGCATCATGAATTCGAGAATGTGCGCCAGCATCGTTCAGATCAGCCGCGGTCAAAGGCGCGGTGCGCTATGTCCTTGCGGTAGAACATCTTGTCGAAGCCGATCTTGCCGACGCCCGCATACGCCTTGTCGACCGCCTCGCGCAGCGTCGCGCCCATGCCGGTGACGGAAAGAACGCGCCCGCCGGACGTGAGGACTTTCCCGTCGGCCGCCTTCGTTCCGCAGTGGAACACGATACAATCACCCGTTCCCCATTCCCCGTTCCCGATTCCCCGTATCTCCTTGCCCTTCTCGTAGGAACCGGGATAACCGCCAGAGGCGACGATCACGGTCGCAGCCGTCTCGTCCTTCACGACGACATCCTCGTCCTTGAGATTGCCAGTCGCCGCGTGGAGAAGCGCAGTCGCGAAAGACCCGCCGAGGCGCGGAAGGACGGCCTCGGTCTCGGGATCGCCAAAGCGCGCGTTGAACTCCACGACATTGACGGCTGAACCGCTCTTCGCGATAGGTCCGTGAGGATTTGAATTCTCGTCGTTGACCATGAGCCCCGCGTAAAGGACGCCGCGGTAGACGATGCCGCGCTTCTTGAGCTCGCGCACGACGGGAAGGATGATCTTCTCCTTGATCTCGGGAAGACGGTCGGCAGTCACGACAGGCGCGGGGCTATAGGCGCCCATGCCGCCAGTGTTCGGGCCCTTGTCGCCGTCGAACACACGCTTGTGATCCTGCGACGACGGAAGAAGCACGGCGTTCTCGCCGTCGACGAGAGCGAGGATCGAGCACTCCTCGCCGTGCAGGAACTCCTCGATCAGCACTTCTGCGCCGGCCGCGCCAAACTTGTTTCCGACGAGCATGTCGTCAATCGCGCCTTCCGCCTGCTCGGCCGTTTCCGCGACGATCACGCCCTTCCCTGCCGCGAGGCCGTCGGCCTTGATCACGACTGGAAGCCCGAAAGACGGAAGCGCCGCCTTTGCGGCCGCCGCATCGGTGAAAACCTCGGCCTTGCCGGTAGGAACTCCCGCCGCGTCCATTACTTCCTTCGCAAAGCGCTTCGAGCCCTCCATACGCGCACCGGCGGCAACAGGCCCGAACGCGGGAACGCCTATCTTCTGGAGCGCATCAACGAGTCCCTTCACGAGCGGTGCCTCGGGACCGACGACAACGAGATCTGGAGGGTTCGCCGTCGCCCACGCGACTA
>JAFYQC010000270.1 GCA_017547265.1 Kiritimatiellia bacterium
GACCGCCGCCTCGCCAAACGCCTTCGCGCGCTTCGGGTCTTCGCTCGGCTTGACGTCGTTGTAGGTCGAGTAGTAGTACGCCTTGTCCTCAACGCCCGATACCGGCACGGCGAACCAGCGCTCGCGGCAGCCGATCTTGTTGCGCTGCGCGCGGATGTCCTTCTCGGGAACGCCGAGGATCTGCGCAAGGTACTTGTCGGAAAAGCCGTCCTTCTTCGCCTGCACGAGCAGGTCGTCGGGAAGCGCCTTGCCCTTGTAGCCGAGGAT
This sequence comes from Kiritimatiellia bacterium, assembly GCA_017547265.1. The sequence goes on from JAFYQC010000270.1 coordinate 268, forward strand.
CTTCTCTTCCTCTTCGACGAGCTCACGCATCTGCTGCACGAAGTACGCCTTGACGCCGGTGCGCTCGAAGATCTGCTCGTCGGTCGCACCCTTCCTGATCGCCTCGTACATCTGGAAATGGCGCTCGGAATTGGGAACGGCGAGAAGCTTCAGGAGTTCGTCGAGCGACTTCTCGTGGAAGTCCTTCGCAAAGCCGAGACCGGCGCGCCCGCGCTCGAGCGCACGAATCGCCTTCTGGAAAGTCTCCTTGTAGGTCTTGCCGATCGACATTACCTCGCCGACGGCCTTCATCTGCGTGCCGAGCTTGTCCTCGACGGCGCGGAACTTCTCGAACGCCCAGCGGGCGAACTTGAGAACGACATAGTCGCCGTCCGGCGTGTACTTCTCGAGCGTTCCGTCGCGCCAGTAGGGGATCTCGTCCATCGTCATGCCCGCGGCGAGCTTCGCCGAGACAAGCGCGATCGGGAAACCGGTCGCCTTCGAGGCGAGCGCCGACGAGCGCGAGGTGCGGGGGTTGATCTCGATGATGACGACACGGCCCGTCTTCGGGTCGTGAGCGAACTGGACGTTCGTGCCGCCGATAACGCCGATTGACTCGACGATCTTGAACGCGTCGCGCTGGAGGCGCTCTTCGAGCTTCTTGTCGATCGTAAGGAAGGGAGCCGCGCAGTAGCTGTCGCCCGTATGGACGCCGACCGCGTCGATGTTCTCGATGAAGCAGACGGCGATCATCTGGTTCTTCGCGTCGCGCACGACTTCGACTTCGAGCTCCTCCCAGTTGAGGATCGACTCCTCGATAAGGCACTGGTGGGTGAGCGAGGCGTCGAGGCCGCGGGCGCAGATCGTCCTCAGCTCCTCGACGTTGTAGCAGAAGCCGCCGCCAGCGCCGCCCATCGTGTAGGCGGGACGGACAACAACCGGATAGCCGATCTGCTCGTCAACGAGCTTGACCGCCTCCTCGACCGAGTGGACGATGCCAGAGCGAGGCGTCTCGATGCCGAGTTTCTGCATCGTCGCCTTGAAGACCTCGCGGTCCTCGCCGCGTTCGATCGCGTCGAGGTTGACGCCGATAACCTTCACGCCGTACTTGTCGAGAATGCCCTTCTTCGCAAGCTCCATTGAAAGGTTGAGGCCCGTCTGCCCGCCGAGGTTCGGCAAAATGGCATCGGGCCTCTCCTTCTCGATGATCTGCTCGAGACGCGCCTCGTTCAGCGGCTCGATGTACGTTGCGTCCGCCATAACGGGGTCCGTCATGATCGTCGCGGGGTTCGAGTTCACGAGGACGACCTTGTATCCGCAAGCCCTCAGCGCCTTGCACGCCTGTGTGCCGGAATAGTCGAATTCACATGCCTGGCCAATGACAATGGGGCCCGATCCGATGATCAAAACCTTGTCGACGTCTGTGCGTTTCATAACCAACTGCCTTTCAAAATGGAAAAGTTCGCAATCGGGAGGATATTATACCAAATCCGCGACAAGCGCGTGTGGAAAAAAACAGCCTGCGGCGACTGAAGGTCAGTCGTTGTCAAAGCGAAGGAAAAGGCAGACAAGGATGAGCACGGCAAAGATGCCGAGCGCGAGAGAAAGGCAAGTGGCCTGAGCGACATTGCCTATGAGCGGCGGCCCCATGAAACTGCCAAGAAAGCCCATTGAACCGACAAAAGTGATAGCAGATGCCGCAGGCATCGACTTGGTCTTGTTGGCCTTGGAGTAAAGGATCGGCACAAGGGCCGAGATGCCGAATCCCGCTATCGCATAGCCAAGCGTCGCAAGGAGATGGAGCGGAAGCCCAGAAAGCCCCGTAAACGGCGAGGTGAGCGCAAGGGCAAGCCCGGCAGTCACGAAAACGCAGTAGACGCGTAGGATTCGTGCGCCACCAAAGCGGTTGACAAAGCGGTCCGTCACGAAACGCCCGAGCGTCATCATGGCGCAGACGGCGCAAAAGCCCCACTTCACGCGGCTATCGGGCGCGGCCAGCGTCTCGCGGTAGAAGACGTTCACCCAGCCGTTTATCGAGCCCTCGCACCCCATGATGACGAGAGCCGCAACGCCGATGAAAAAGAGAGCTGCGTCTGGGCGGCGAAACCCCATGCCCTTCTCCTTCTTCGCTATGTCGTTCTCCTTGGGAAGCCAGGAGAAGAACACGATGTGCGCAACTGCGGAAAGCACGAGGACGCCAAAGAAGCGATACGCGACTGGGACATGCATCGCAGCCGCGAAGAGAGCGAGAAGCCCGCCCAGAAGACTGAGCAGACTGAACATCGCGTGGAACGAGTTCATTATCGTGCATCCAGCCTTCCTCTCGACTATGCCGCCCTGCGTGTTGACGGAGATGTTGAAGACCGTCCCGACGCAGGCAAGTAACGCAATTGCCGCGCACCAGCACGGAATGGGCGCGCGCCACAAAAAACAGGCCGCCAGACCAAACGCCACAAGAATATAGGCCGTCACTGCCATGATGAGACTGCGGCGGCTCCCAAGGCGCGTCACTATCGCACTCGCGCACAAGAGACTGACGAGACTCCCCATCGGCCCCGAGAACAAAAGCCACCCCTGCTGGGCGGCGTTGAGCCCCAGGAGCAGCTTCATGTCGTCGATGGACGAAGCCCAGGTCGCGCAAATGACCCCTAGGACCGCAAAGTACGCGGCAACGGCGATGCGCTCGCGCGACCAGACCATTACTTAGCGGCAGAGCGTGTAAAGAACGCCTGCGACAACTGCAGAGCCAATTACGCCCGAGACGTTCGGGCCCATCGCCTGCATGAGGATGAAGTTCGTCGGATCGTTTTGGAGCGAAACCTTGTTGGAGACGCGCGCGGCCATCGGGACGGCCGAGACGCCGGCGGAGCCGATGAGCGGGTTGACCTTCTCCTTCGAGACGAGGTTCATGAGCTTCGCCATGATGACGCCCGCAGCCGTGCCGACGCAGAACGCGACAAGGCCGAGCGCGAGGATGCCGAGAGTCGTTCCTGAGAGGAACTTCTCGCAGGCGAGCTTCGAGCCAACGGAGAGGCCGAGCATGATCGTCACGATGTTGATGAGCGCGTTGGACATCGTGTCCGCGATACGGGCGACCGAGGGACCGACTTCCTTCGCGAGGTTGCCGAGCATGAGCGCGCCGATGAGCGGCACCGCGTCCTTGAGGAGGAACGCGCAAAGGAGCAGCACGATGAGCGGGAAGCAGACCTTCTCGATCTTCGTCACGGGGCGGAGCGGCGGCATCTTGATGGCGCGCTCGGCCTTCGTCGTGAGAGCATTCATGATCGGCGGCTGGATGATCGGAACGAGCGCCATGTAGGAGTACGCCGCGACCGCGATTGCACCGAGCAGGTCGGGCGCGAGGCGGCTCGTGAGCCAGATCGCCGTCGGGCCGTCAGCGCCGCCGATGATGCCGATCGAGGCAGCCGCCTTAACAGGGGCGACGCCGCCGAAGAAGTCGGCGCCAAAGATGGCCGCAAGGTCGAGCGCGCCGAATAGCGCGAAGAAGATGCC
>JAFYQC010000271.1 GCA_017547265.1 Kiritimatiellia bacterium
AGCACGCAAAGTGCGGCATGAGCATTTCAAGCGTCGTCCCCAACATGCGGAGCATGGGGAGGACGGCGGTGCGCGAACTCGACTTTCTCTTCACCCATCCGAAATGGCGTGGACGCCCCCATGAGGTTCTTGTGCCAGCCAAAGGTGTCTTCGCAGGCGAGTCTACCGCAAGGTCGGTGTCAGCTACGCGGCTAGTCAACATGGCGCAGGCGTTTATCGCAAAGAACCTCTCAGGCAAGCTCTCCCCCGCCGAAGTTGCCGCGCACCTCGGATGCTCGCGCAATCTTGCGGAGCTTCGCTTTTCGCAGATATGCGGCACGACGCTCCACAAGGCGATAGAGGACGCGCGAATGGAAGAAGTCAGGCGACGGCTCGGCAACGGCGAACGTGTGCGCGACATCGTGAAGGAAATGCACTTCACCTCCGCGAACCAGCTCTATCGTATCTACAAGCGGCACTTTGGCAGCACCATCCGCCAATCCCAAGCTTCCTGACAGCGCGTCAATTTCGCGCGCTCACGCCCGAAACCCGATTGGCGCGGCGCATTTGCCGCGGTTGGTGCGGCGGCAGTGAGGCGGTGGAGCGAATGTCCGAGCGAGCGGATACGGCGTATTCGCCGAGGGCCCGCGAGGAGGAGCATTCGGCCGCCGCCTCACCGCTGCCGCCCCTTCAACGCGAGCACCGCGTAGATGGTCGCGGTGACGCAGATCGGAGCGATGAAAATCGCAGTGACGGCCATTGCCCAGCCAGGAACACCCATTGGGAGGAGGATGGAACAGACCGTGAAAAGCGATGCCGTGTAGGCGATCTGCCCGGCCATTATCGCCTTCGGGCGCTTGGCAAGCGCGGCAAGTCCCTCCACACGCGCACGAACCGCATGTATGACGGCGATGAGCGAATAGATTCCAATGGCGAGGCGTGCCGTTCCAATGATGCGCGGCGGAACATTCTGGTACGTGCCAAAGTACCAGCCGCCAATAAGCGGGGTCGAGAACGCGAGCGGAACTACGCCAAGGAGAAGCCCCGCGACAACGGCATACACGAGAAGACGCCTGTCACCGTCGTACTCTGGCGGAAACTTGATCGCCACCGTCTGCATGCGGAGCGCGGCGAACGCCACGGGGTTCGCGACTCCGATGGTGACATAGTGGATGGCGAGCATGTCCTTCGGATCGACCGTCCTTCCGACGAATGCGGCGATCGCGACGGGAGAGAGCATCAGCAGAAAGCCGCCGAGCGAAAGCGGAAGCGTGAACCGGAACTGCTCGAGCGTAAGGCGCGGAATGCTCGGCAACGACTTCGCGTCTTCGACCTGTGGCCTGTTGGGAAGCCGTGCGACGTATGGCAGCGCAAAGAGCCAGGTCGCGACAAGCTCCACGCCAACGCCAAAGGTCAGCGCCGCAAGTCCCCACCACGGGCCCACAAGGCCCATCCGCGGAAGACAGACAGCAAGCGCGAATGTCACGACAAGCCGGAGAAAAGTCGCATAGTTCGCCTTCGCGCTATCAAGGTTGTTGAAGAGGACGACCATCGGAACGTTGCGAATGAAGAAAAGCCCGTTCATCAAACCGCCGTAGAGAAGCGTGCGCGCAGCCATGTGGGCAAGCTCGGGCGGGAGATTGAAGAGCCCTGAGAATATCCAGTCCGAGAACGGCGGCAGTGCAACGATGCACTGGACCGCCAGAAGCGCTGACATCATCAGCGCATTGAGACGTCTAAAGGCGACATAGCCCATCCATGTCTTCGCGAAGACAAGCCCGGTGGTGACGAGTCCGCCGCCGATTGCGCCGATCATGAACATGACCATCTGCCCCTGGCTGAAGGCCGTGAGCGCGTCGACGCCAAACTCACCGTGTGTGACGATTCCGGCGACAAGCGGATACGCGAGCGACTGCGAAAACCCCTGCAGCAAAAGGGGAACGTAGAAGCGCGTAACGTTTCCTACACTGAACTTCGCCTCTCTGACAGCGTCAGACTGCATATTGCCCTAGATGGCGACCGTTACACCAGAAAATGCCTCTGCTGGCCGCGGGCCTGTGCGCGAAGCATGGAAAAGCCGTTCTCGACGCGGCACCCCGCCTTGGCCGCGCGCGCCATGAGCGGCGTGACCTCGGGAACATAGCGGAGATCGTAGACGAGTTCGCGCCCTGTAAACTTGTAGTCCGGGATCGGGTCGACCGGCGTCGCGTTGACGAGTATGTCGTACCCCTGCGGCGGCGTTGCGCGGTGAAACACCTTGAACTTTACGCCGAGCGTCTTAAGCGCAACCTTCACCGCCTGCGCCGCGCCACCATCTCCGAGAAGCGCGGCAGATTTGCCGCTTAAGGTCCCGACGAACGACGAAAGCGCTTCTGCGAAGCCCTCGACGTCGGTATTGTAGCCGACATACTTCCCCTTCTCGCAGACGACTGTGTTGACGGCACCGACCTTCTTTGCGAACTTGTCGATCTTGTCCAAGAGCGGCATTATCGCAAACTTGTGGGGAATCGTGACGGCCATTCCGCGCATTCCCATCGCCTTCATGAACGCGAATGCTTCCTTCGCCGTCTTCGCGGGAAACGGAATCATCAGCGCATCGGCGTCTTCGTTCAAAAACGCTGCGTTGTGAAGTTCGGGCGAGCGCGTCTTCTTCAGCGGCCAACCGGTGACGCCAAAGAGAGCCGCGTCCTTCGTAACGGAGCGGAAGCGATAGTCGCGCACAAGTTCTGCGGGCGTGACGTGGCCGATGCCCTCATCGAGCCCGCCGACAGACGCATACACCCACGGCGCGCCAAGCCGCCCTGCGAGCGCGCGCGTCGCAAGCCCCTGCGCGCCCATAGCGATTAGAAGACACGGTAGGGACGGCTCTCCGAGCCGTCCGCGGACGCCTTGGAAAGGCGTCCCTACCAAGTTGCGCGCTACTGCAAACGCCTTTGCGACGTCGCCGAGGTTGCGGGGCATAAAGGCGATCTTCGCGATGTCGCCCTTCTTGCCAAGCTCGCGCAGCTTCGCCTCTAGGATCTTCACAGGCCCATCGAACTTGTGCATCGAGCGAATCACCTTCGCTCCCGCCGCATGCGCAGCATCTACAAGCTTCTTTCCTCCAAACCCCTCCTCAAAATCTACATACCCAAAACCTATCTCTGCGCACTCTGCGTCTTTGCGCCTCTGCGTTAAATTCTTACCGCGGTTACGCGTTAAAACCCTCTCAAAAAACTTAACTCTCTCCGCCTCTCTCCCCTTGAACGCACCGCCATCGCATTGCTTGCGGAACGTCAGCACAATCGGCACCTTCCACGGCGACGACTTTGCGAGCATCTTCGGAAACGCCGCGACCTTCGCGCGCTCGCTCTTCTTGAGAAGATCGACGCGAAGCTCCACCATGTCGGTGAAGTAGCGCTGCGACTCGTACTGCGCGATGTCCTCGGCGAGCGTCTTTCCCGTGAGCGTGAGGCAAATCCTCGGATGCGCCGCCTCGTCCGCGAGAATCGCATCCATGACGGCAAACGCCGTCGCCGCCTCGACAACAGGCACTGCGCGGCGGATGATGCATGGGTCGTGCCGCCCCTTCATCACGCATTCCGCTGGCTCCATCGTCGCAAGGTCAACAGACTGCTGCGGCTTGAACACGGTCGGCGTCGGACGCATCGCGACTGTAAACATGACAGGCATCCCATAAGTGCGCCCGCCCATGATTCCGCCCTGTTGCTCCGATGGCGTGACGACTCGACCGTCAACAATGGAAAAAGGATCGTTGTACTTCGATCCGGGCGTAGAGCTGACGAACTCGCAGCCGAGAATGTCGCCAAACACAACGGCCTTCACGCCAGGGACGCCGAAGACCGCCGATGTTATTCCCGATTCAAGACCTTGGAACAGAGGACCGCCAAGTCCGGGCGGAAGCCCGACGACACTGCACCCTATCATTCCGCCAACGGAGTCGCCGTCGTTACGGGCCTTCAAGATGACCTTTTCGTAATCCTTCTCGGTTCCTCCAATGACGTCGCCAAGCGTAAGAATAACCGCACGCACAACAACGCCGCGCTGGGCGAGCCATTGGCGGCAAAGCGCGCCTGCCGCACAAAGAGGCGCGGTGAGGCGACCTGAGTTCTTTCCGCCGCCGGTGGGAATGCGGCCCATTTCGATCCACTGTCCGAAGTCCGCGTGTCCAGGGCGCGGAATCGTGCGCTCAGCGCCATAGTCACCAGGGCGCATATCGCGGCTTGCAATCTCGCCGCAGATCGTGGTGCCCGTCGTGATGCCGTCGCCGAGACCTGAAGTAAACACAACCTCGTCCGTCTCGCGCCGCGCAGTAGAAAGCTTGTCGCGCCCGGGCGCGCGACGCTCCATGAACTCGGCAAGCGCCACCTTGTCTAAGGCGAGCCCCGCCGGAAAGTTCTCGAGCGAGAACGTCATCTTCTTCGCGTGCGATGCGCCGCGGATGTCGAGACGGAGAAAGTTTCCAAAGCTCATTTGAGCCCCTTTCCAAACTGCGCCTTTGCAGCAACGCCGTCTTCAAGCGCGGCGTGGAGTCGCGCACGGTCGTCCGCGGCAAGTGCGTCGCGGAAATCCTCC
>JAFYQC010000272.1 GCA_017547265.1 Kiritimatiellia bacterium
GCTGATGGCGATGAGTCCTGCGGCGGTGCGTCGGCCTGACGGTTCAGGCACCGGGCCTTTCGAGCTCACGAAGTGGCGCAAGAACCACGAGATGGTCTTTACGCGCAAAGTTCCGGAGCAGGGGAAGTTCGACTCCTTGCGCTATCTCGTCATCGACGACCTTTCGACGCAGTGGCTCATGTTCCTCAAGGGTGAGCTCGACTTCCTCGGCGAAATCTCCAAGGACAACTGGGACGCGGTAATGGGCAAGGACGGCAACCTCGATCCTCAGCTCGTCGCGGAAGGCGTGAAACTCCATTCGATTGCGACGCTCGACACTTTCTACATTGGCATCAACTTGCGCGATCCAGTGCTTGGGCCAAACAAGAAACTTCGTCAGGCGCTCAACGCGGCGTTCGACTATCCGCGCTGGGAGGAATACTTCTCGAAGCGCACTGCGCCTTCTGATGGCCCCGTTCCGCCAGGAGTCGACGGCAAGCTTGTCTCGCCGTTCCCGTATGCGTTCAACCTTGAGTTGGCGAAGAAGCTCGTTGAAGAGGCGGGCTACCCTGGCGGCATCGATCCCAAGACCGGGCGTCGTCTCACGCTTACTCTCTCGTTCGGCAAGGCGTCGACTTCGACGCGCGAGATGGGCGAGCTGCTTGCGTCTTTCTACGAGAAGATCGGCATCAAGCTCGAGCTTGCGTTCCAGACGTGGGATGCATTCCTCAAGGCGGTGAACGAAGGCCGCGTTCAGCTCTATAATATGGGCTGGGTCGGCGACTATCCTGACGCGGAGAACTTCCTCCAACTCTTCTACTCCAAGAACGTGAGCCCTGGGCCAAACCACTCCCACTACGTGAACCCAGAGTACGACCGCGCGTATGACGCCGCAATGGCAGCGCCCACGCGGGAGGAGCGCAACCGCAACTGGGCGATTTGCCAGGAGCTCGTCCGCGAGGACTGTCCGTGGATTTTCGGCCACTACAGCAAGTCGAACTCTCTCGTTCGCCCGCGCGTCGGCAACTATGTGCCGAGTGACTTCCCGTATGGGCAGGAAGTTAATTTCACGGTCAACGAATAATTTTAACGCAGAGACGCAGGGTCGCAGAGTACGCAGAGGAAGTTTTTGAAGAGTCTGTCGAATGAAGGTTCTTTATATAGAGAGGTCGACGGGAGAAGGGCGGAATGGCGACTGGGCCGAGGGGCTTGATCTTGCCGGCGTCGAGCGCATTGTAGTGGGGACAGGCCCCGGAAGCTTTGCAGGTATCCGTTCCGCGCTTGCGTTTGCGCAGGGCTATGCGCTTGGTTCGAAGTGCGAAGTGCTGGGGCTCCCCTCGCCTTGTGCCGTTGCCGCGCAGGTCTATGCTGATGGCACCGACTTCCCGCTTGCGGTCGTAGGCGACGCGCGGCGCGGCAAATTCTGGATTGCGCTCTTTGAGGGACTGAAACTCGTGTGCCCCGTATTTCAAGTTGAGAAAGATGCTCTTTCGCTTCGCATCCCGCTTGCCGCGAAAGTTGCTACGAGCGACGCCGAACGCATAGGCAATGTTCTTTCCGAAACGTTTGAGGATCGCTACATCGGCGGCGTCAAGCCGACGTCCGATGGTCTCAAGGCATTTGCCGAGGCGAATCCGTCCACGCTCGTCTCCGAGCCCCTGCCAATCTACCTCAATCCCGCCGTCCGCACTTAGCCCTGGCTGTTTCTGTAGTCGCGCATCGACATGCCGAAGCGCTTTCTGAAAAGCCGCTTCAAGCTGTCGGGATCGTTAAAGCCGCAGTCGTGTCCGTTGCTCGATGCGGCGGTTTGTGTCGCCGAGAAACCGCTTCACTTCGGAGAGACTTGTTGCAAATCGAGATAAGTGGTACAATACCTATGCAACCTGAAGATTATCTTTGTGAAAAAAAGATCAATCTCGAAAACTAACATTGTCTAACGGTAAGAATGGTGAATGTAAAACTATGGTTACGCGCAGGAGTTTTGTCGGAGGGATGTTGGCCGCAGGCGGTGCGGCGGCATTCCCTCGTTGCGTGTTTGCGGATGCGGCGAGGCCAAATCTCCGTTTTGGCGTCTTGAGCGACGTGCATATCGGCGGCAAGCCAGACGCGGTGGCGCGCGTCGAGAAGGCGCTTCGCTGGTTTGCGTCCAAGGATGTGGATGCCGTGCTGTGCCCGGGCGACATAGCCCACTCCGGACACATCGGCGAGATTGAGGCGTTTGCGGAAGTTTGGTATCGCGTGTTTCCGAGTAACGGGGAACGTAACCGCCCCTTGTGGGTGGGCGCGACCCATGGGGAAGCGACCAAGCCGAGCAAAGCGAGTGCCGAGGGAACGGGGAACGAGGAACGGGTGAAGTTGATGATCTCCACTGGCAACCACGATGTCGATGCATGGGGCGGCAGGTGGAAGAACTTCACCGAGGAGAAGATGCTCGCGGAGCGGTTCAATTACAAGGACAACCCCGAGAAGACATGGCAGCGGCTCTTCAACCAGAAGTGGGAGTTGATTTGGCGGTGCGAGGTCAAGGGCTACACTTTCATCGGTTCGCAATGGTCGAGTTTAAAGCCGCCAATCGAGGACTACTTCAAGGCGCATGCTGCGGAGTTGCGCGGCACGAAGCCGTTCTTCTATTGCCAGCACGAGCATCCGAAGGGAACTTGCCACGGCAAGTACTCCATGGGCGACGACCGCGGCGAATCTGTCCGCGCACTGTCTCCGTTCCCTAACGCGGTGGCGTTTACAGGGCATTCCCACTGTGCGATCTCTGACGAACGCACGGTATGGCAAGGGGCGTTCACGTCGATTGGCGCGGGGTGTCTTCACGAGGGGGCTGGCGGTTTTAACTATGACAACGTGACGGCCTATTGGCATCCGAGCTACAGGAAGAAATTCATGTGCTCGATGGCCGATCCGAAGTCGTATGGCGGCGATGCGAAGGGCGGCGGGTGTGAACTTGTAGAAGTGTTCGACGACCATATCGTCGTCCACCGCCAGTCGCTTGATTTTGGCCGCCCGATTGGTCCTGCGTGGACGGTTCCGATTCCGGCGAGGAAGAATGGACCATTCGACTTCGATATTCGTGCTGCGCATCGCACCGCGCCGCAGTTCGCGTCTGATGCGAAAATTTCTGCGAACTTCTGCCCGAACGGACACGTGCTTGAAGGCGTTGCTCACAAGGGCGAGCCCTGCATATATGTCTCGTTCCCTCGCGCGAAGACGGTGGAGGGCTGTCGCGTGTTCGACTACTTGGTCGAGGCGACGGCAGAGGGGATGGATGCTCCCGTCGTGCGCAAGTTGATCGCCGCTGGATTCGCGTATCCGGAAGAAGACGCTGACATTCCCGGGGAGTGTCTCTTTTCCGCGGCAGAACTGCCGAAGGGGAGGCCAATACGCTTTGTCGTTACACCGCGCGACTGCTTCGGAATCGCCGGTCGTCCGCTCGTCTCCGCAGTTTGGAACCGCACGTAGCCCTGGCTGTTTCTGTAGTCGCGCATCGACACGCCGAAGGGGGCAAAGGGGGCAAAGGGTCAAAGCTTATTGATACAGCTGCATTGATACACTAACGAGGGGCGATGGCGCGCCTCCTTGAATTCTACACGATCTGCATGTTCTGCACGGCTTCTTCTCTGCATCTCCACCTCTACACGGCTCACCAGCTTTTCGTGTAATCCAGACAATGCGGCAAAGTTTGGCGGTCCGCGCTCCTCCTGTTTCTCCTGTCCTTTGTGGCTAGCCACCATTGGGTTGACCCCATAGCGGCACGTGCGAGAGCCCTGCTGCTCGTAGTTGCTTCATAAGCCTTCGGCCGCCACCAACCGACGCGAGCCAACCGCAAAAATGGTATAATACTCAAACTATGTCCGAAATCAGAGTTCGTTTCGCGCCGTCGCCTACCGGCAAGGTGCATATCGGCAACATCCGTGCCGCAATCTACAACTGGCTTTTCGCCCGCCACACTGGCGGCAAGTTCCTCCTTCGCGTCGAGGACACCGACC
>JAFYQC010000273.1 GCA_017547265.1 Kiritimatiellia bacterium
CTGGCGATCGTTCCGCGCCGTCACCTTAAGCGTGTTCGCACCGGCCCTGACGGAGCCTTCCGCAAGCGGAACGCTAAAGCCGGTGTAGCCGTAGAATGTGCCCTTGAGCGGCGCACCGCCGTTGACCGAGACCTCGGCCTCGCGGTAGACGCCGTCGAAGACGAGCTCAAGCTCTTTGCCGAGGTCGTCTTTCGAAAGGAGGAACGTGCGGGTGTAGACGCCGACGCCGCCGGGGTAGTATCCGCCCGCGGCCCCGCTCGCGTTTGCCTTGTCCGGCACGCCCTCGACGCTCCAGTCGTGCGGCACGTCGACGATGCGCACCGGCGCACCGTCGAGGCTGAAATTCCAATCTCTGTCGAGCGACACGCGCTCGGACGCGACGGCGACCGCCGTGCAGAAGACGGCGGCGAACAGGGCGTTTTTCTTAATGGTCGGCATCGTCTGTCTTGTTTCCTATTTCATTATCCAAATCACAGGTCTACAACGAGCGGAGTGCCGACGCGATTGCGGCCCCCCTCCCATTCCAACGTGTGGAATTGTATGGTATCATAAAATCACGGTTCAAGTCATTCCAAAAAACCGGAAACTATGAACTTACGAATCATTACAGAAGCTTCATCGCCGGACTTCTCGGCTTGCGCACGCCGGCAAGGCAGTCTTCCGCATAGTCGATGAAGGAAGAGATCGTGCTTTCGAGGTCCGGGCCGTGGAAGCGCACCGGGAAGTCCGTCTTGACCGGACACGGGAAGTTGCAGTGGCAGGAGACGAAGTAGCGCGTTTCCGCGCTGCGCCCCCAGGCCCTCCGGCAGCGCTCGGCAAAAGGCAGCAACATGTTGTCGTCGCCGAGGATGACCGCGTCCGCCGCGCGCCCGGCGTCCGAGCGGAGGAACAAGTCGACGAGCCGGACGAACTGGCTGCGGCTCCAGTGGCTCATGTCGACCTGGTGGAATCCCTGCGGGACGATCTTCGCCCCGCGGCTCGCCGCCAGGCGCGACACGCGGGAGACGTCGCTGTATTCCGGCGCGTTGGGGCAGAACACGGCGAGACGGGTGCGGTCCTGCCGGACGCAGTCGTCGAAATGGCTCCCGAGGAGCTGGCTGACGAACTCCCGGCTGTGCATCTGGAGCGAAACGACGCGGTTTCCCTGCGACAGCACGGTTCGCGCGCCGAAATGCGCCATCGGCACGTCGTCGATGTTCGTGACGACCTCCATCCCGTGCTCGAACTCGGTGATACCCTGCGCGAACACCCCCGCGTAACGGTGGCGGCGCACGTCTTCCATCATTTCGGCGTACTCCACGGAATCCCCGCCGGCGTCGATGACCTCCCGGACCTCGAACCTGACGCCGCGACGCCGCGCAACGCTTTCCGCCGCAGCGCGAAGCGCCGGCGCGAAGTGCATAATCCCCGCGTCATCGCCTCGCGAGCGCAGGAGGAGAAGATAGTGGTTCTTGAACGGCAGGTCGCCCGAGACCGTTGTGCCATGTCCCGAGACCGTCTTGACGAGGCCTTCAGCAATCAGCTCGTCGAATGCAAGCTGGACGGAAAGGTTGGCGAGATCGAACGTCTTCCGGAACCACGAACGGTCCGGAAGCCGGTCGCCGGGCTTGAGGACCCCAGTCGCAATGCGGCTACGCACCCACTTCAAGACATTCTTGCGCTTCTGCGGCAGCGGTCCCCTCTTGCCCATTCCAGCAACTCGTATTGCCTTTTGCATGCAGCCATTATACCACAGAAACGCAATTTATGCTATACTTGGCTCATGGCGGGGAAAAGCGCAAACATGTCGGCAACGGATCGGGAAACGGGGATTTCCGCCATCTTGCGACTATCGCTCCCGCTCGTTGCGTCCGCGTTGATCACGGCGATCAACGGGTTCACGGACAACTTCTTCCTCGCGCGGCACTCAGAACCGGCGCTCCGCGCGGCCCTTCCCGCGAATGTCTTCGCCGGCTGCGTCACGACCCTCGTCGTCTCTGTCCTCGGCTACTGCGGGACGATGTTCGCTAGGGCACACGGCGGGAGGCGCCCTGCACACGCCGTGGCAATCACGGCAAACGGACTCCTCCTCGCCGCCGCAAGCTCGGCCGTCTTCGCCGCGGCAATCCCGTCGGCCCGGCTTGTGCTCGGACTCTTCGGACACGCCGACGACATCGCCGGGCTCGAATACACCCTTTCGTCCATCGTCCTCGCCGGAGGGCCGCTTGCGGCCGTCGCTGCCGTCTCAGCGGGGTTCTTCTCAGGACAGGGGCTCACCAAGACCGTCGGCCTTGCGACCTTCCTCGGCGTCTCGGTGAAAATCGCCCTGACGCCCGCGCTTGTGTTCGGGATCGGCCCGCTTCCCGAGCTCGGGATCGCGGGCGCGGGCTATTCGTTCATCGTTTCCCAATGCGTCGTCTGCTCGGTCTACGTCGCGTCGGGCTCGCGCAACCCTCTCGCGCGCCAGGCCGTCCACCACCTGCGGCTCCTCAAGTTTCGTCCGCAGATCGCAGCGGAGATCCTACGCTTCGGCGGTCCGCTCTGCGGCCGCACGCTCGTGGGATACGGCTCGTTCTTCACGCTCGTCGCGCTCCTCGGGCGCTTGGACGCAGCGCCAGCCGCCGCAAGTACCGCGATCTTCGCCATCAACTGTCCGTTCAACGCCGTCATCATGGGAACGAGCGAGGGCATCGAGATACTCTGCGGCCGGCGGATGGGAGAGGGCAACCTATCGGCGGTCGCGAGAACGGTCAAATCGGGATGTTGCCTCGCGGCGGTCCTTTCCATCGCCTACATCGTTGCGCTCGCCCTGTTCGGACAGACCGTCCTCGGGTGGTTCCTTTCCGACGAGGCGAAGTTCGACACTTCGGCATTCTACGCCGCCGGACGCGGCGTCGTGGCGATGCTCATGCTCCGAATCACGTTCGAGTTCATGCAAAACGTGTTCCAAGCCGCCCTGCGCGGCATTGGCAACACGCGCGCCGTGTTCTACTCCGGCGTCATCGTATCGCTCGCCGCGTGGATACCCGGCTTCGTCGTGGTGACATACCTCATGCCGACGGCCGCCGCCTACTGGGCGATCATGGTAGCGACGTCCATAGTCGGCGGCGCAACCTGCCTCACGTTGCTCGTACGTTCGATGAAGTAGCGCTTCTGCTGCAACGAGCGCCTCTTGCGCCCCGAAAAAGACAGATTGCAACGAGCCTAAAGAAGGCGGCTCATCACGCAAGGGATTTCCCAGTCCACTCCTTTGCGTGCCACCGGTGAACCAGAATGCATCCTCGAACATTTTCGTCAAGGGCGAACACGGCCCATGCTCCGACAAGCCCAAACCCCATTGGAATGGCGACCACCCAGAACAACCCTACGGCAATCACCCACTGGAAGGTAATCCCGACGACCATGGGGTAGAGGACATCGCCAGCCGCACGAAGCGTCCAGCAGGCGAAGATTGTACGCATACGCCCGATTTCGAGGACGCAGTCTATCCAGAAAAGAATCGTCCCGAGACGGATGATTTCGCTGTTTTGGGTCAGGAGCCCTAGCACCCAGGGCCCCACAAGGGCCAGCGCACCGCTGCAACACAGCGAAACCGCAAGGGCTCTGCGATAGAAGAAATTGCCGAGAATATAGGCGGCCTTGTAGCGACACTGGCCGACGAGGTGCCCGACGAGGATGTCTCCGGCCTGGACTACGCTCACCCCGAACAGATAGGTGAACATGACGCTGTTGGCGACGTATGTCCGAGTCGTCAGCGCCTCAGTGGAGATCTGGTTTATGAAGTATATTGTAACGGCTTGGGAAAGGCAGTAGGACATCTCCTCGCCGATGGCAGGAAGCCCGATCTTGAAAATGCCAGTAAACTCGCGCCAGGGGAAGACCTTGAACCAGACGAGCGGATAACGGCGGATGTGGACTCTTGTGTGATGAACGAGGAGGATCGCCATCGACACGACTTGGCTCGCCGCAGTCGCCCATGCCGCGCCAACAACGCCAAGCGCAGGACATCCGCAATGCCCGTATATCAAGAGGTAGTTGCCGACGACATTGACGATGTTGGCGACCGCAGTGGCGACCATCGGAGACTTGACGCGGTCCACGCTGCGCAAGGACGCGCTGAACGTAAAGCCCAGCGCCTGGAAGAACGAAAACGCGCCGGCGATGCGTAGATAAGCGGCCCCTTCCGACATAAGCTCATCTCGAAGCCCCATCATCCGCAGGATCGCCTCGGCGTTGAAGTACAGGAACGCGCTCACGACGAAGCCAAGCACGGCATTGAAGATCAAGGCGACGCCGACGACCTGGACGAGTCGCTTGCGAAGCCCCGCCCCGTGATACTGCGCGCAGACGATCGCGACGCCCGACGCCGCGAAACGGTACACAAGGAACACCAGCATGACGATCTGGCTTGCTAGACCCACTGCGGCCACCGCGCCGTCACCGCAGCTCGAGAGCATGAACATGTCGACGAAGCCGACAAGCGCAACAAGGGCAATCTCCATGAAAATGGGGATCGTCAGACGCATCAACTGCCGCCTCAAAGGTTCCATTTTTATATAGTATAGCAAAAGGGCTATTACCGTGCGCAGCCAAGCGTCTTCGCGATTTCGGCGGCGAAGTCTTCGCGGACTTCCGCCTCGGCGGCGAAGCGCGGCCATTCGCGCACAGCAGAGCGCACCTCGTCCAAGACCGCCCGCGCCTTGCGCTCACGCATGTTGGCGAACTGCGCACAGGCGAGAATGTCTTCGTCGGTTATGCCGAAGCGCTTGCCGTTAACAGCCATCTGGTGACGGGAAGTCCAGTCGCCCGCCGGGTTGTACGCATAGCATTCGTCGTAGGCGGGCGCGAGAGTCCATTCACCGGCGCGATCCATTAGGTAGGATATGTTCTTCACGTGGTCGTCGCAGTTCCAGGCGAGCACGTTGAACGCCATGCGGCGGAAAAGCTGCTCGTTGGCGCGTGCGTCGTTCACCACGCGGCGGGTGACGCGGAACGCCTGTTCGTAGGAATGCGACACCGGATCGTTGAAGTCGAGGTGTGCCATTGCGCCAAGCGTCTGCATGTGAAGCTTGCCGCCGTTCTCGAGACGGTCAAAGCGGCGCGTCATGAAGTGGCGCTTGTTCCAAAGGCGGCACTCCGACATCTTGATGCCCGCCGCACGAGCCATCAGGTGATAGGCGTATTCAACGCGCCCATACCCCCATTTGTCGTCACCCTCCTTGTCGCCATTTCCAGTAATGCCGTCGAACTTGATGAGCCAGTAGCCAAAGCCCTCGGGGAGCTTCACCTGCCCAGACCTCACCTCTCCCGTCTCCTCGTTCCATCCGATGATCGCCTTCGCACGCGCGCCACCCGCCGACGACCCGACCTTGAGGATGGAAGAATATTCGTTCATGCCGGGAATCAAAGCGGCCTTTGCGTCTTCTCGGATCCGCAGCACTCTGTCTGCAAGCTCCGACAGCGCCTCCACCGTGACGCGTTCGCTCACATCCTCCTTGTCAAGAATCGCCGGGCGGTATTCCAACGCTCCCATTCCGCGCCGCCCCGCATAGCAGAGCCGATCAATTACGTTGAGATCTTCCGGATTCTTATTTTGCTCTCGCAACCATGCGGCAATGACCGCATTTCCGAACTTGTCGGGAAGCGAATCAGATAAAAGCCCTGGGAGTCCGTGAAACGACCGTATCGGCAAGTCGGGGAATGAAAAAACAGCGGGAGAAAGCGGCATTCTGATTGGAGAGAGTTCAACACCCATGCCGCGAAACGCATCAGTGTACTGAAACGCCGCGATAGGATTTCCATCCTGAAGCGAAACAGTTCCAACATGTGTTCCCCACAAATAGACATCGGCGGCATTGTGCATTTTCATCCTCCCCTTCTATGCGATTGGCACTCCATCACCCCATACACTATTAGTCGAACTGCGACGTGCACGAATACGCTTTGGCACTGCCGCGTTCGATTCTTTTTCCAAGGCGGCAAGTTGAATTGGCGTCAACGTTGGTTTAGGCAACACAACAGACATCCTGTTTAGAATGTTCAAGCTACGCAAAATAGCAAGAAACGATTCCAACCGAATGCCTCCGGCACCATTTTCCAAACGAGAGAGCGCATAACGCGAAATACCCGCCCGTTCAGCAAGTTCTTCTTGCTTTATCCGCGAAGATCGGCGAAGAAATGCTATTCTTTGCCCAACTTCTTGCAACAAAGCATTGTCATTCAGATCTTCAAGTATGTCCATAGTGTCACATTTTTACAGCACTATATGGGTATAGCGCCTCTTGTGTAACATATTTGTGACGAATTATATCATAACCCGCACCCACCTTGCAATAGGGGGTGTGCAATTTCTTCAATATGCGTATTCTCCTGCCCTTGCGACGTCAGAAGAACGTCATCTGGCCGGGCATCTCGGAGAGCTTGCGGCGCGGACGGCGGACGACCTTCTGCGTCGCGTTGACGTCAAGCTCGTTCGCCTCGAGATTCTTGAGGATCTGCGCCGCGCGGTCGACGACTTCCTTCGGAAGCCCCGCCATCGCGCCGACGTGGATGCCGAAGCTCTTTTCGGCGATTCCGGGGGCGATGCGGCGGAGAAACACCACGCGCCCGCCCTCCTCCTTGACCTTGACCGTAAAGTTCTTGACGCCCTTGAAAGTGTCCGCGAGGTCGGTAAGCTCATGGTAGTGCGTCGCAAAGAGCGTCTTCGCCTTCGCCTGCGCCTTGCCATGCAGATACTCCGCAACCGACCACGCGATCGAAATGCCGTCGAAAGTCGAAGTGCCACGCCCGATCTCGTCGAGTACGATAAGCGACTTGGGCGTAGCATTGTTGAGTATATTCGCCGTCTCCTGCATCTCAACGAGGAATGTGGAGCGTCCGCGCGCGAGATCGTCGCCCGCGCCAATACGCGTGAATACGCGGTCGAGAACGCCAATTCTCATCGACGACGCAGGCACGAACGAACCCATCTGCGCCATTACCGCAATCGTCGCGACCTGACGGATATACGTAGACTTGCCGGCCATGTTGGGACCAGTGATTAGCATTATCTGGTCAGTCGTCGTGTTGAGGAACGCCGAATTCGGCACAAACGGCTCGGCGTCAGGAAGCTGCTCAATTATCGGATGGCGGCCATCAACGATTTCAAGGACATCGGAATCGTCGACGACTGGCCGCGCATATCCTGCGGCAAGCGCGCGGTCCGCGAGCGCGAGTGTCGCGTCAAGTTCTCCAAGCGCAAGCGCCGTCTCCTGTATCTCAACGGTCTTCGCGGCGATTTCACCGAGGATGTCGCGGAAAAGCCGCTGCTCGATCGCAACCGACTTCTCCTGCGCGCCGAGCACCTTCGTCTCGTATTCCTTGAGCTCAGGCGTAGTGAAGCGCTCGCCCGTCGTAAGCGTCTGGCGGCGAATGTAGTCGGCAGGAGCCATCGCAACGGAGCCCTTCGGGATCTCGATCACGAAACCAAAAGTCGAGACATGCTTTACCTTGAGCTTCGCGATGCCAGTCCTCGCCTGCTCCTTCGCCTGATATTCCGCGAGCCAGCGATGCCCCTCGTGGGCGATCTGCCGAAGTTCGTCAAGTTCAGCGTTGTACCCAGGCGCGATAAAGCCGCCGTCAACGAGCATCACCGGCGGATCATCAGCGATTGCGCGGTCAATGAGCGAAACGGTCTCCGGCCTTGGGGTAAGCGGATAGGAGCCGGGGTTAAGCAAAGAAAGAATGTCGGGAATCGGGCGCAGCGAGTCTGCGAGCGCCTTCAGGTCGCGCGGATTCGCGCGGAGCGAATCGACCTTCTGAATAAGGCGTTCGAGGTCGCGCACGCCAGAAAGAAGATTGCGTAGCGAAGCGAGCCGCCCACGATCATCGACAAACGCCTGGACGCGGTCTAGCCGCGCGTTCACGTCTGCGGCGCGCGCAAGCGGACGGCATATCCAGTTGCGAAGCGTCCTTGCGCCCATCGGCGTCTTAGTGACGTCGAGGATTCCGAGAAGCGACGCTTCCTTCGAGACTTCGCCGCCTGGAACGAGTTGGAGATGACGCAAGGTTCCCGAATCGAGGACAAGCGCGTCGTCGGAGCTGCGAATCGCGACCTTGCGAACGTGCGCAAGAGAATGGCGAAGCGTGGTGCCGACATAGTAGAGAAGAGCTCCCGCCGCTGAAACGAGATCGCCTTTCCCTGCAAGGCCAAAGCCGTCGAGCGAGAGAACCTTGAAATGGCGCGTCAGCGCTTCTGTCGCCGCATCGAGCGAGAATGTCCAGCGGTTGTCGTCTGTCTCGGCAAGCGTCTCGGCGGGGCGGTATCTTTCAAGCGCCTCGTCAAGTTTCTCCTGCGACTTGAACTCCTCAACTACGAACTCGCCAGTCGCAAGGTCGAGAAGCGCGAGCCCAAGGCCGTGGACTGCAGCGGCGTAGTTGTTCACCGTCTCGTCGAGAAGCCCGTCTTCAGTGACGGTACCCGGTGTGACGATGCGCGTGATTTCGCGGCGGACGAGCCCCTTCGCAAGCTTCGGGTCCTCGACCTGGTCGCAAAGCGCGGCGGTCTTGCCGGCCCTGATGAGCTTCGCGAGATAGCTGTTGAGCGCGTGATAGGGAACGCCGCACATCGGCTGGTTCCCGCGATGCGTCAGCGTCGCTCCGAGAATTGGCGAGGCGACAACTGCGTCCTCGCCGAACATCTCGTAGAAGTCGCCGAGGCGAAACATGAGTATCGCGCCCGGCGGCACCTCGCGTTTCAGCGCGAGGTACTGCCTCTGCATCGGTGTAAGCTCGTCGGCCATCTAGAAGCAAAGACCCGGGCTTGCAAGACCGGGTCTTTTGGCTTACTTGTTCTTATGCCGCTGCGCCTTCATGCGCTTGTCGTATTTATGCTTCGACATTTTTTTGCGGCGTTTCTTCTTGATGGAACCCATTGTAGTTTCTCCTTAGGTTGTTTACGGCTTCTATTTAGAAGATGATCTTGTTGAGCGGGAGCTCGATGATGCCCGTCGCCCCGTTCTTCGTGAGCTGCGGGATGAGGTCGCGCACCAGCTTCTCCTCGACGACGGACTCGACTGCGTACCAGTCGCCGCCAGAGAGCTTGTTGACGGTCGGCGCGTGGAGCGCAGGCATGACCTTCACGACCTTCTCGAGCGTCTTCTCGGGCGCGTTGCACTTGAGAAGGACGCGCCTCTGCGCCTCAAGGGCGCCAGTGAGGAGCATCTTGAGCTGCTCGAGCTTCGCGCGCTTCGCGGCGTTCTTCCAGCTCTTCTTGTTGGCGATGAAGCGGGTCGTGGAGGTGAGGATCGTGTCGACGATGCGGAGGTTGTTCGCGCGGAGCGAAGAACCAGTCTCGGTGAGGTCGACAATCGCGTCGACGAGCTCGGGGGCCTTGACTTCAGTCGCGCCCCAGCTGAACTCGACGTCGGCCTTGACGCCGTGCTTCTTGAGGTAGCGCTTGACGAGGCCGATCGCCTCGGTCGAGATGCGCTTGCCCTTGAGATCCTTGACGGTCTTGATCTTCGAGTCGTTCGGGACCGCGAGGACCCAGCGAACGGGATTGGAAGTCGCCTTCGAGTAGTTAAGCTCGCAGATTTCCTGGACGTCGGAGCCGTTCTCGTAGACCCAGTCGTAGCCGCAGATGCCAGCGTCGAGGAGCCCGAGCTCCACGTAGCGGCTCATTTCCTGCGGCCTCAGAAGCCGGCACTTGATTTCTTCGTCGTCAATAGAGGGAGTGTAGCTGCGGCTCGAGCAGGTGACGTTGAAGCCAGCGCGCTTGAAGAGCGCGAAGGTCGATTCCTGCAAGCTGCCTTTTGGTAGTCCGAGAACGATTGCCATCTTAAGATTCGATCCTTTTCTTTGTACAAGTCGGGAAATTATACCAAAAATATGCTGAACTTGTCCATTGGCAGCAGAATATGGTGGTTTGCGGTGGCCGAAGGCTCGCTAACAGCTTGAGCAGTGCCGCCCGATGGCTCGCGGGGCTCTCGTTCGGCTTCAGGCTCGCGACGGCTTTCACACATCAGACAATAAGCCGAGTTTAGCCTGCCATGCCTCGGCGTCTATCACTGGTTGCGTACGCAAGTCACTCTTACGCCTGCGACCTTCCGCCTACCTCACCCGCGACCATCGGCTCGGCACTGCTCAGACGGACGGCTTGTAGGAGTCCTTGAGCGTGACGGTGCGGTTGAAGACTGGGGCGCCGGGCTTGGAGTCGAACTCGTCGGCGACAAAGTAGCCGGTGCGCTCGAACTGGAAGCGATCAAGCCCCTTCGCCTCTGCAAGCGCTGGCTCAACATACGCCTCAACGACCTTCAGCGAATCGGGGTTCATGTACTTCAGGAACTCCGACGGCCCGTCCTTCAGCGGATCCTTCTCCGTGAAGAGCCGGTCGTAAAGACGCACCTCCGCCTTGACGCCAGTCGCGCAGTCGACCCAGTGGATCGTGCCCTTCACCTTGCGGCCGTCCGCGGCGTTTCCGCCCCACGACTCGGGATCCCACGTGCCGTGGATCTCCACGACCTTGCCCGACTCGTCCTTGACGCAGCCAGTGCACTTGAAAATGCAAGCGCCGCGAAGACGCACTTCCTGACCAGGCGCCATGCGGAAAAACTTCTTCTCTGGAACTTCCATGAAGTCC
Source organism: Kiritimatiellia bacterium (assembly GCA_017547265.1). The sequence continues at coordinate 10,598 of JAFYQC010000273.1, forward strand.
GCGCGGTCAATCCAGACGACGCCGGAGAAAGGAATCTTCCTCGTGCCAGCCGACTCGTCGAGCGGATTGTTGGGAAGTTCCACGTATCGTATCACACGGCCCTCTGGTAGGGTCGCCTCTCCGAGGCGACCGCGGTCCGCTCGGAGAGCGGCTCCTACCGTCGCACTGTCCTCCCAGTTATCAACGACAACCTTCACTGGGTCGAGAACGGCCATGCGGCGCGTCGCCGTCTGGTTGAGCTCTTCGCGGACGCACCACTCGAGAAGCGCAGGATCGCTTTCGCTCTCGAACTTCGAAACTCCCACGCGTGCGCAGAACTCGCGAATCGCGCCAGGCGTATAGCCGCGGCGCCTCATGCCGCACACTGTCGGCATACGGGGATCGTCCCAACCCGCGACATGCCCTTCTGTGACGAGCTGCAGAAGAAGACGCTTCGACATCACGGTGTAGGTGATGTTGAGACGCGCGAACTCGCGCTGCTGCGTACGAATCTTGACGCCGTTCCTGACAGGCAAAAGCCCCTGCTCGTCCATGCGATCGACGACCCAGTCGTAAAGCGGACGGTGAACCTCGAACTCAAGCGTGCACATCGAATGCGTGACGCCCTCAAGCGCGTCCTCGATCGGGTGCGCGAAGTCGTACATCGGGTAGACGCACCACTTGTCGCCAAGATGGTAGTGCGAGACGTGGCGGATGCGGTAGATGACGGGATCGCGGAAGTGGATGTTGGGCGAGGCCATGTCGATCTTCGCCCTCAAGCACCACTCGCCGTCGGCATACTTGCCGTCGCGCATCTCGTGGAAAATCTGCAGGTTGCGCTCAGGGCTCGTGTCGCGCGAAGGCGACGGAGTGCCCGGCTTCTCGGGAACGCCGCGGTACTCCTTCCACTCGTCCTGCGTCAAGTTGCAGCAATACGCCTGTCCGCGGCGGATAAGCTCCTCTGCAATCGCGTACATCTTGTCGAACATGTTCGACGCGTTGTAGAAACCGGGCTCGCCAGCATCGCCCTCGCCCGACCACTGGAAGCCGAGCCAGCGGATGTCCTTCTTGATGTTCTCCGCGTATTCGTCCGACTCCTTCGTCGGGTTCGTGTCGTCAAGCCGCAGGTGGCATTCGCCGCCGAAGAGCTCGGCCATGCCAAAGTCTACGCAAACGGCCTTCGCGTGTCCGATGTGGATATAGCCGTTCGGCTCCGGCGGGAATCGTGTCACGACCTTGCCGCCGGTCTTGCCGTCGGCTACGTCCTTTTCGATCCACTGCCGTAGAAAATGCCGAGAAGTGTCAGATTCGCTCATGATTGCGTATTATACCATAATCAGACGAACACGGTCTTGACGCCGAGGGCGCGGCTAAGCTCGCGGGCAAGCGCCTTTACGCCGAAAGTCTCGGTCGCATAGTGGCCGGCGCAAATCATCTTCATGCCGACGTTCTCCGCTGCAATCTGCTCGCCCCAGCTCGCCTCGCCCGCCACAAAGACATCGCAGCCAAGCGTCTTCGCCTCGACGGCAAACTCTCCAGCGCCGCCCGAGCAAACGCCGACCTTCTCACCGCGACGGAGCGAAATCTCCGTCTCGCCAATCGTGAACTTCCCGCTGCGCGACGCTCGTCCGACAAGCCCGATGATGTTGCCGTGGTACGGGAACGCCGGCTTCACTTCGATGAGCTTCAAATGACGCGCAATCTCCCAGTTGTTGCCAACCTTCTTGTTCGCATCTAGCGGAAGATGATATCCAGCAAGCGCGAGGTTCGCGTCCATCGCCGCCTTTACGACGGCATATTCGCCGCCGACGAGCCGACGGATTCCACCGCCCCAGCTTATGCCGTGGTGGACGACGAGAAGCTGCGCGCCAGCGGCAGCCGCGGCCTTGACGCTCTTGAGCGACCCGTCGACAGCAAATGCGACAAGGCGCACATCATCGCCCTCGCGCGCGATCTGAAGCCCGTTGTTGCTCACGTCGTCAAAATCTCCGACCTTGAGCAAGCCATCGAACCAATCAAGAATTTTAGTGAGTTTCATATTTATATTTTTGTCTCAATGGTTTTGTGTTTTTAACGCAGAGTACGCAGAGTTATCTCCTCCAAGTTGTTTTCCACGTCTGCGTCGGGCGCGAACGATAGCCGCCACCACCACCATATCCGCCGCGGCCGGAGGAACCGTAGCCGCCATATCCCCCGCGGCCCGACGAGCCATAGCCACCGCCATAGTCGTAGCTCATCAGGCGACGCATCTCAACGAGATCAGTCGGTATCTCCTTGATGAACAAGCTCGGTTCGACAGGGAACATTCCGCCATCGGGCATCTTCCGCATCATCGGCGAGCCAAGCCACAGGCGGTCCTTCGCCCGCGTCACCACGACATAGAAAAGACGCCGCTCTTCGGAAAGCCGCCCTTCCTCGCTCGCCTTCGGGCTCGGGAACATTCCCTCGGAACACCACGGCACGAACACGACCGGCCACTCCATTCCCTTCGCCTGGTGAATCGTCGAAAGCGTCATCTTGTCGGAATCGGGCTCGTTTCTCCGCGCATCGAGGTTCGTCAAAAGCGCGACATCCGCGAGGAACGATTCAAGCCGATGCCGTCCCGGATTCTCCTCGTCTTCATCGTCGCCATATTCCCCGCCCGCAATCTGCGCCGCGAGTTCCTTGATGTCGTCGAGACGGTCGTTCGCTTCCTGATCCTCCCATTCAAGATGAAGGTGGTCTTCATAGAAGAAGTCGACGAAATCCTCGATAAGCTCGCCTATCTCGTCGTCCTTGAGATGGCCCTCCGCGTATGAGAAGCACTTCGCAAGCGCAGGCCAAAGCGGCTTCGCCTTTGCGCCGAGCATCCCGCCAAGCGCATCGCAGTCCTCGCGGCGCTTTGGGTCGAACGAACGCGCAAGCTTCTCCCAGTACTTGCGGGCGCTCGCCTCGCCAATGCCGGGGAGAAGCGAGACGAACCTAAGGAACGAAAGCTCGTCGCCTGGGTTCACGAGAAGGCGCAAGTAGGCAAGCACGTCCTTGACATGTATCTGCTCGAAGACGCCGACGCCCGACGTTATGCGGAACGGAACCTTCGCGCGTGCGAGCGACATCTGCACGTCGATCGACTGGTAGTGGCTGCGGTAGAGAACGGCCATGTCGCTCCAGCGGTAGCCGAGGTCGCGATACTCGCGCACCTTGCGGAGAATCTCGTCCGCCTGAGCGCGCCCGTCGTAAAGCTTGCAGATGCACGGCTTCTCGCCCTGGCCGCTTCTCGCGGGGCGCAGCGTCTTTTCGAACTGGTTGGGCGCATCGCGCATCACGACGTTTGCAACATCGAGGACGCCGGGAACGGAACGGTAGTTGCGCTCGAGCTTCACGACGCGGCACCCTTCCCAGCGCTTCGGGAACTCCATGATGTTCTCAATCTGCGCGCCGCGCCAGGTGTAGATGCACTGGAAATCGTCGCCAACGGCCATGATGTTGCGGTGGCGCTCAGCGAGGATGTCGGTAAACTCCGCCTGAAGTCCGTTCGTGTCCTGGTATTCGTCGACGAGAATGTAGAGGAAATGCTCCTGCAGCATCTCGCGTATCCTGTCCTGCGTCTTGAGGAGCTTGAGACCGTTTTCAAGAAGGTCGTCGAAGTCCATCGAGTTGAGCTCGAGCTTTCGCGCGGCGTACTTCTCGGCGACCTTCGCGATTTCCTCCGGGTCGACGCCTGCGGTCTTCGTCTGCCACCTCGCGGCGATCATCTCGATCGGCTTCGACTCGTTCGCCGCCTCGGAAATCATCTTCGCGACAACTTCCTTTTTCGGGAAGTCCTTCGGGTTCTTGGCGACGGTCTTGATGATCTCGCCGACGAGTTTCTTCTGGTCGTCCTCGTCGAGAATCTGGAAGCCGCTCGAATAGCCGATGGAGCTGCCATAGCGCCTGAGAAGCCGCGCGCATATCGAATGGAAAGTTCCGGACCATATCGACGCGACTTCATCGCCAACGAGCTTCTCGGCACGCTCGCGCATCTCGCGCGCGGCGCGGTTTGTAAAGGTAAGAAGGAGTATGCGATCGGCGGGAACGCCCTGCTCTATGAGAAACGCGACGCGGTGGACGAGCGTACGCGTCTTGCCAGTTCCTGCAGCCGCGAGAACGAGGAGAGGCCCTTCGCCCGCCGTAGCCGCCGCGCACTGCTCTGGATTAAGCAATTTCGAGAAATCTGTCATCCTCAATATTATACCATAACACGGTTTATAGCCCCCGCTCTTGTATTGACAATTTGAAACTCCGAAGGTTGGTGAAATGTGCTCCACGCAAGCTCGCCCTCGGCCGCAACAGGCGTCATCTCGACTGTGCGGTGCGGGACGGCTGGCTGCGAGGCCAGAAGAAGTATTGCGAGCAAGAACACAGGATCTATTCGTCAATTTCAAGAGGAGGAGTGCACTCGATTTCACAGTTTGGTGTCATGCCGACATCGTCTAACGGCACATCGTTACTGTCGATCTCAATGCAATCAAGCTGTCGCAGCACTGCGTCGCCTTCGCCTCTCTTATCAATCGTCATAATCGTCGGGCAATCAAACTTAATCTGCTCCTGCAACTTCCCGTCCTTGTCGAAAATTAGCCAAGACCCCACCGCGTATTCATTACTAAGTGCCCAATACCATTGCGGCTGTTGATTCTTCTGCAGCATCACAAAGAACCCCGACGGATGCTTGACATAAGTAAACGGCGAGCCGTCTTCATTATACTCAACACGAACTTTCCCATTCGTTGTAACCAACTCAGCAACAGACAGGATGTTTGTGCCGCAGCTGCCATACTCTAGGAACAACCTCTCGCTGCCATCCCCGTCAATGTCCACTGCAAGCCAGACTGCATTCGTGGCCGAATCGGTCTGGACGGCCTTGTATTTCGACAACGCCAATGACATCGGGATCTGAAACCGCCGAGCCTGCGAGACCGCCTCCTCCACGTTGCTTTTGACGTTCGCCAAATCGCAATCAAGATTCTTCCGCGACTCACTACACGCCAGCACAAACCAAAGCGACAAGAATAATGCAATTCGTTTCATTTCCCAGGCGTAGGCTTAGAGTTCAGCGTCTCGACAAATGCCCTCAGCGTTCCCGTCGTGTCCAACTCAACGTATCGGGCGAACATTTCCTCAACCTCCGAAATGAACGCCTGCGCCTTCTCCATATCAGAGGACTTCTGTAGCACACCATCTTTAATGGTATGATAGGAAGTATTCACCCCATCTTTGAAAAGGCAAAGATTGCGGAGGTCTCCAGCATCTCCATATTCATAATAGCCGCCTGTCGATTTCTGGCAATCGCGAGAATAAATCAACGACGGGTTTCCGCTTACACCTTCATACCACCACATCCGGCATTTGAGTCCGTCCCCAACTCGCGCTACCGCGACGATTCGCGCATCACGCGTCTCCCGTGCGCAGAAGAGGACACAGACATATTGTCCCTTGCTCTCTTCAACCCTGCGAAGCATCTGGGCAGCAGACTTAAGGTCCAACTCAAGAAGGCGGTTCCTGGCTCCTTCGCTTATAGTATATGCGCCGCCCACCTGCACTGTGGCTACAACGGCGTTTGTCGCGCCCTCTTTCACTACACCTTTCATCGCCTGGGCAGTAGGATTGTCCAGCGCCGCCTTGTAAAACTCAACCGCCTCTTTGCAAAACAGTCGCTGAATATTTTCAATACTACGGTCAAGCTTGGGAGCCGTCTTGACCTCCGGCGCATGGAACGGAAGTCCGAAATGAAACTTCGTGCGGGCCGAGACATCGTATGCCTCACCGTCTGCATTAACTACAAATGCGTAGTCTTCGAAAACTTGATATCGCACAGCACGATTTCCCTCTATTAGCAATTGCCGACTAGAATCCTTGAACTCCACAGGCAGTGAGACTCCATTCAATTCTGCCACCCCGTTTGTAAACGTCAATACCCAACCGACTCCTCCCACATGCTGCGTGAATAGAACTCTCTCGCCACGAGTAACAACATAACGCTCACCAGGTTGAATCTTACGATACTCTTTGCTCTTACTCGTATGGACATATGCATGCTGACATGCCGATGAAGCATATTGCGCGATATAACAATCGTTCGTTGAATCGAATTCCAACTGCGATATCCAACCTGCAAAATACTTATTAATTGATTGCGGCGGCTCCTCGGCAAAGACAGCCGAGACAGCCAACAATATAACCACTGCAAAAATATTACACTCCATGATTCGGCTCCTACTTTTTCGGGGCAACAGGGTCATCTTGCGCGTTTACTCTTTCACTTCCGATGGCGGACTTATAGCCGCTGAAAGCTTTTGGCGCTGATCTTTTGCTCTTGTTGCCTTCCGATCAAACAAAAGCCCATCAAGGTAATAGAATTTATCAAATTCGCTTTTTAAACCAAACTTCTCTTCAATGAGCTGCCTCTGGTCTTTTGCGAAATAGTAGATGTCGTCATTTCGGACATCAATCACGAAATAGTATTCGACTTCGTCCTTAAGAGGATGCACTCGTTTCACTCCCGCCTTCTCGAGCTCTGGGCTCAACTTATCGCCAGTCCTTGCAGCGCAATCTCCCAAAAGCCAAGGATATTTACCCGCCACCTTCAGAGCGCCTTCAATCAACACTTTTTCGTTCTTTGCCAATCTTTGGACCGGAAGTCCAGCATCCACACCGAGCTCCGTCCACTTGTACGGCCCTATCTCAACCGACATGCCCGGACTAGGTACGCACTCAATGTTGAGAATGCTCGGCTTGACGTTCTTGGGCGGATGAATCTCGGTTCCATCGCTTGTAAAATACCGCTCCCCGGAAAACGGACAACCGGCCTTCCGATGCATCACGACGCGATCGACATTCTTCCCAGTCATCTCTTGCTCTGAAAACAAGGTCATGACAGAATCTTTTGTTTTCGGATCCGTAATCAACCCCGAGCACACTTTCCCGCCGCGATACTCATAACACTCAAAACCCCCGTCTTTTCCAAACAGCCGAACATACGAAAGCGAGCCCTCGGCATCATAGGTAAATGTCAGCCGCCCGCGCTCATCATCCAAAGAGATGACTCGCTCATTCCAATTCGTCAGCACATTTGTCCTCGGGAGTTCAGCAAACAGACGCTGATAACTCGCCGCCTCCTTGCGGTTTGACTCCGCAAGTACGAACATGCCCCAAAGGCAACCACAAATCAGAAATAAATATCTCATTCCACGGGGCAACAGGGTCAGACCCGCAGTTTGCCATAATAACGGACACTCTCAACAAAGGCGGGCAAGGCTTCGGACGACCCCGTTTGCCAAATACTGGACACTATGCGTAAAATGGAGGCATGGGAAACATGTCACGAATGGCGACAAGCGAGTACATAGGCA
>JAFYQC010000274.1 GCA_017547265.1 Kiritimatiellia bacterium
CCTTCGGGATTGTGGCACCATGCACAGCGCAGGGGGCACCCCTTGAAGAACACGGTTGTCCTCACGCCAGGCCCGTCGTGAAGCGTAAATTCGCGTATCTCGAATATTCTACCAATCATTAGCCATCAAATTTTTATTTCACACAAAGACACAAAGTCACAGAGGAAAGTCTATGCGTCTCTGCGCCTCAGCGCGAGGCCATAAATCACAGCTCTACTCTCTTTATGATCTGATCCTGATACGGCTTGTCCAACTCGATGAAGTATCCGCTCCAGCCCCAGACGCGAACGATCAAATGGCGGTGGCGCTCTGGGTGCGCCTGCGCGTCGAGAAGCGTATCGCGGTTTATCGTGTTGATCTGCATCTGGTGACCGCCTCGCTCGATGAAGAACTTCACGAGGTGGGCGACTTTCTCAACTCCATCCGGCATTGCAAAAGCGGAGTCGTGAATCTCTATTGTGAGCGGGCCGCCGTTGCACACAGGTCCAAGGTCTGGCTCCGTGAATGACCTAACCACGCTCACCGGGCCTTTCACCGGCACGTCGAGCGACGGCGCATAGTTGGCAGAAAGCGGCTCGCCTTTAAGCCGCCCATCTGCCGAAGCCGGCACATCCCTCGTGTGCCAAATGTAGTACATGGCGCTTCCGGTGCCAGGACGGAAAATTCCACCTCTGTCGTTTTTCTTTCCGTCGAAGGCGTGCCCCCAGAAGTCAATGAGCCACTTCGCGAGATCGTCCGCCCTCGCATCTGCGTTGCCCATCTTCGGCGCGGCCTTTGCTGCGGCGCGGACATCGTCGCGTCCGGCGAAATCAGAGTCAAGGAGCGAGACGAGTTCAGGGAGCGTCACGAGTCTCTTCTCGAAAACAAGCTCCCGCACGGACGCAAGGGAGTCAACCGCGACGGCGATACCAGTTCCGTGGATACCGAAGTTGTTGTACTTCGCACCCTTCGAGATGTCTCTCGCCTTCTTTATGCAATCTGTCGAGATGACAGACACGAACGGCCCCGGCAATATCTCTACGTGGCGGTATTTTTCCACTAGCGCGTCCGCCCTTCTCTGCACCTCGGCCTTGAACTCCGCCTTCACATCCTCAAAGGAAATCTCTGCGTCTCTGCGTCTCGCGGCCCATTGCAGCCCTTCGGGTTCGCTTCGCTCAGGCAACCCGACGACTTCGTCGCGGGCGCATTTCGTGAGATTTCTCAACGCCGCATCAAGCGCCCCAACGAAGCTTACCGCATCGATGTTGTTGATGTCCATTCCGCAACCCGGCACGAGAAACTCCCAGCATGCTGCAACCGAGTAGTCCCGCGCGTCTTCCGGCTCGTAGCCCCAGCGCTCAAGCGCCGGAATCACCACGTCGTCGTTCGCATACTGCGGGAAACCGAGCCCCTTTGCCGTAAGCTCAGTGCCAAGTTCGTAAATTTCAAGCGGGGTCGACTTGTCGACGCGCAAGTTGATCTTTGGGTCTACGAGCTTAAGCTCGCCGCAGGCCTTAAGGCAAAGCCGCGAAAGGTTGTTGAACGCGGGCTTTCCATCGCGCGTAACGCCGCCGAGCATTACGGACTGGCCGTTGTCGCCCTGCTGCACGCCGATATAGAGGTCGCTGTCGCGGTTGCAGGCGATGAAGAACTCCTCAAGTTCCTCAAGCGCGGTCTCGTCCGTGAGACGCCCCGCCTTGATGTCGGCGTCGTAGTAAGGGAAGAGATACTGGTCTATGCGTCCGAGCCCGCAATGGTATTCGCCTTCGCACCACATTGCGTAGTGAAGAATGCGAAGCGACTGCAACGCCTCGTGGAAAGTGCGAGCGCCGTTCATCGGAACGTGCGCAAGCGTCGCTGCGATATCATCAAGGCCGCGTTTCTCGGCTTCTGCGCGATAGCGCTCGACGAGGCCAAGCACCGCCTCTACGGAAAGACGCGCGTTCTCGAGAAACTCGACGCCCTCAGCGTCGCCGTCTGCGCGGCACCGCGCGAGACGCGCGTCGATCTCCGCGAGCCTTGCGCCAAGTCCATCGCGTATCGTCGGTGCGAAGTCCGCCGTCAAGTTGAACACGACCCCCTTCTCGCCAAAGGCCGTGCCTGCAGCGCGTCGAGCGTCCATCTCGGCGTCAGTGTGCAAGTCGGGGATTTGCTTTACAGTTCTCAGAAAAGCGATGCGCTCGCCATCCATGAACTCCGGACGCTCGGATTTAAGCATTTCCTCAAGGCCAATTCTGGCACGTGCCTCATCGCCAATTCCTTCTGCGACGAACCGCTCCAGGAGCGGCTTCCAGTCGACGTCGCGACGAAACTTCGCCTGTTCCTTGTCAAACGTCCTGTCAAGCAAACTCTTAATTCTCTCGGTCATCTTAACATCCCCTTGCATATAAACTTACTGCGCAACTGCCATAACAACCTTCCAAACTTTTTTCAGACAGGATTAACAAGATTTACATGATTTTGCCGTTAAGTTTTCTTTCTTGAATAACAGAAATCCTGGTAATCCTGTAAATCCTGTCTAAAACAAAGTCATCTTTTAGCCACTAATCCCCAATCTCTTCTCAATGTCCTCAATCGATCCCCCCTTGGTCTCTGGCATAAAGAACACCGCCCAGAAGAACTGGCAAACCATCATCGCGGCAAAGAACGCAAAAGTCCACGACCCGGCTCTTTCGGCGGCCATCGGGAACGTCCAGCTGATGATTGTGCAAAGGAACCAGTGCGTGAAACATCCGAGGGCCTGTCCCTTCGCGCGGACGGTATTCGGAAACACCTCGGATATGTAGACCCAAAGGCACGCGCCGGAGGACATGGCGAACGCCGCGATGAACCCAAAGATACCGAAGACAGCTATTGCAGCAGTTGGATTTGGCAGCGACAGCTGCCACGCAACGAGAGAGTGCATGGCGACCATCGCCGCAGCGCCGATCATTATGAGGACGCGCCGCCCCACCTTGTCGATTACTGCGAACGCAATCGCAGTGAAGACGAGGTTCACGAGCCCCATGCCCATCGTACCGGCAAGAGCCGCAAGCGATGACCCCTCGCCGAAAATCATCTCGAAGATTCGCGGCGCGTAGTAGTTGATCGCGTTGATTCCGCTTATCTGGTTGAAGAACGCAATGAAAAACGCAAGGAGAATTGGCTTCAGGAACTTGCGCTGGAAAAGCGGCACGTCCACGCCATTCGCTGCCGCGAGAAGCGATGCCTTGATCTCCTCCACGGTTTCGGCGACACGCTCGCACCCTACGCGCGAAAGGACCTTCGTCGCGTCTGCAACGCGCCCGACGCGCACAAGCCAGCGCGGAGATTCCGGAATCGTCGTAAGAAGCAGCATGAAGGCGATTATCGGCAGGCACTCCACCCCGAGCATAACGCGCCACACAACGCGGGGGTCGAAGCCGGGCATATATCGCGCGACGAGGTAGTTGGTGACGTAACTCGCAAGAATTCCGAAGACGATGTTAAACTGGTTCAGTCCCACGAGAAGCCCGCGCCACTTGCCGGGCGCGATTTCAACGATGTACAAGGGAACTACGACCGAGACGCCGCCTATCGCAAGTCCGCCAATGAACCTAAACCAGCCAAGTGCATGCGGTCCAATTGTAGCGTCAGTCGGAGTGAGCGCACATCCAAGCGCGGAGACGAGAAATAGTACTGCCATCGCCCACAGCGTCGGACGTCGGCCGAAACGGTCGCTTGGGCGCCCCGCCGCAAACACTCCGAACAATGTTCCGACAAGCGCGACCGACACTATGAATCCGTGCCAGAAAGCACTAAGGCCGAATTCTGACTGAATGGCCTTTTCAGCCCCGGATATCACGCCGGAGTCAAACCCAAAAAGAAATCCGCCTATAGACGCGGCGACCGAGACATATAGCAAGAACTTGTTCATGCCCGCATTGTACCACAATACGGAGCATTAATGCATAAATGACATGTCAACTTCTGACCAGATTCCGGCGAAAGAAAAACGAACCGAGCAAGGCTTTCGCGGGGTCTGACCCCGCAAAGATTAGCACGCAACGCACTTGCGAATAAGATTCACATTACCGGACAAAGATTTTCAATCCCACCTGCGGCTTGACCGTAACGGAAAGGACGCCATCTTCGTTCTGCAGAGTGCATCCAGCAGGCAGATCCGCGCTCTCGGTCAACTTGCTTATGTCGGCGGTAATCGCCTTTCCAGAAGTGCCAGTGGACATGAGCGGCACTGTTCCGCCGCCTGCCCTGGCAAATTTTCTTGATGATGCAACGTCGAGCCCGCTTACTTTGACAAGCAACTGTCCTCCGGGCGGTTTCTAGTCCTGTACAACTCAACGCCAAGTTCTCGGACGGCAGAAATCGCCTCGGGATACGGCGTGTCACAGATGTCGGTCCAGCCCACCTGAAGGTACTCGCCGTCGAAACGTCCCGTCGTCGCCTGGTCGGAAAACTGATGCCAGTGGACACCGACGATCAGCGGGTTGTCGAGCGCAGAGCGCACATACGCCTTCATTTTCTCCGCGCGGTCGTCCTGGTTCGCCGCCTGGCAGGCGCCTGTTCCGAACGGCCCTCGGTCCGTCGCCCCGAAATGGAACTCCCCAATCATCACTGGCGCGTCAAGACCTTCCGGCAAACGCCAATCGTCAATCCTGTCGCGATAGATGTTGTAGCTCACCACGTCGCAGTGCTTCGCGCAGCTGCGCACGATCTCTGTGCGCGCGCCAGCAAAACGGCAGCCAAGATAAAGCAGCTGCGGGTCGAACGCCTTCACCGCCTCGCGCGTCTTGCGGAAGTATTCGTCTATGACGACGCACGAAAACCTATAGAGGTCATCCTTTGCCTCTTCGCCAGGGAGCGCGATAGACCACATGAAGTCGGCGCGGTCGGTATACGTTCGGCCCCACTTCTCCCCGAGCGCGGGAAACGAGCCGTACTTCTTTTCCAACCAGTCGGCGAACGCCGCCTTCGCGGGCTGGTCGGCGGGGGACTGCAGGATCCACTTCGCGAGGTCGGTCGGACCGCCCCAGTTTATCTCGTTGTCGACGAAGAAGCCAATGCACCACGGGTCGTGCGCCTCTCGCCCATGTGCCTCAAGTGCCGCCGTCACGCCCTTCACGAAACTCTCGTCCCACGGGTCGCGGAACTTCCACCACGCGCCGTGGCTTCCTGCAATCGGACGCGACTGGCACTCGACACGCTCGGCGTATGGAGTCCGATCCATGAGGCAGATCGCGAGGTCGGACGAGTTCGCGATCGTGTTCGCGCCCCAACTCCTGAGACGTCTATGCACGAGGTCGGAGAACTTCGCGTAGTAGTCTTCGCCGTACTTGCGGTAAAGGTTGGCGGACGAGAAGTCGTAGACGCGCGTCTCTCCGCGCGCGAGGAAGAACGGCCAGAGGAGATCGTCGTGCGTCGTCCAGAACTTCGAGAGCGGCGTCTCGCCAGGCGCGCCAGGCGCAGGTGGCAACTCCGCGAAAAAGCAATCTCGCGGGGACGTGGCGACGCCCGTGCGCGGCGTCGAGTTGTCACCGTTTATCGGCGTCATACCCGACGAGGCAGAAACGCGCACCGGGCCGAACGACCAGAAGAGGTGCCCGTCGGGATCGACAAGCCACCACTTGCCACGTTCATCCTTGTGCGTACGAAAGCGTCCCGTCGCCTCAAGCTGAGGGCCGTCCTTCCATCCGCCAAATCTATCGCGGTCCTTCGGGCCCGGATTCGCCGCGAGGTCGCGCTCCTCTTCCTCCGCAGCGCGCCTCAGGTCGTCGTCGCTTTTAGTCTTGCCCGGCCAGTCGCGGTGCCTGAACTGCCCGTAGCGGTCGATGCATGGCAGGAACTCGGACGTGGACATGGAGATCCACGCATCGTTCGTGTGCGGCCCCGGGAACGCCTTCATCTTGTTCTCGTACTGGCCAGGGCGATAGAACGAATCGACGATATCCTTCGGAGACGTATTCTGCCAGTCGCGCGCAAGCATGACCGCGCTGCGGGAGACGATGGCAACGGGCGAATCCCACATGGGGACGTCCTTGAGTGTCATGACGCCCTTCTTCCATGATACGGAGTCAGCGGGAATCTCAAACACGCGACCGGTTATCATATCAACCCAGACGGGATGATCGAGCCTTTCGGGGATGTCGAGCGTGACGGGCGAGAACGAAAGGCCCGAGTCAGGCCGTTCGCCGCAGAACCAGTAGAACCGCCAGCTCTGCCCAAGACGTTTGAAAAGGTTGCAGGCGACATCGCACCCGGCAATCTTTACGGTCTGATGTCGCTGCGGCAGCATGTCGTCGTCGAAAATCGAATAGACATTCTGCATAGCGTAATATGAAGGACGGCGATAGACGAATTCCTTCAGGGTGTTCGACCGAACAAGCCCAAAACTCTGAAGCATAAACGTGTACTGAAGGTCAATCATCGTGAACACGCTGGACGGTATCGACCGCGCTGCGTCGCCGATTGCACGGCGAAGGTTCCACTTCGCCTGGGAGTATTCCGTCCATTCTATCTGGTTAAGCGCATGGGCGAACTCAAGCTGCGAGGGGCAACCGACCTCGCCCTGCATGATGTCGAACGCACCGCTGTAGCTCTTGACGAGCTTGCGCAGAGGTTCGGCGCGATTGGCATAGGACATGTCGGGATTGGCGTCATAAGGATGGTAGATGAAGTACGAGCCGAGGTCGAG
>JAFYQC010000275.1 GCA_017547265.1 Kiritimatiellia bacterium
ATAACTTCTCGGCGGGCCCCGCTGTCCTGCCGCTCGAAGTCCTCCAGGACGCGCAGAAGGATCTTGTTGACTACAAGGGCTGCGGAATGTCCGTAATGGAAATGTCCCACCGTGGCAAGGATTATGACGCCATCCACCAGGAGGCGATCGCCACGTTCAAGGAGCTCTGCGGCCTCGGCGACGATTGGTCCGTTTGCTTTATCTAGGGCGGCGCGTCGATGCAGTTCGCGATGATCCCGATGAACTTCCTCCCGAAGGGCGGCGCTGCCGATTACGCGAAGCAGGGCACCTGGTCCAACAAGGCCCTCAAGGAAGGCCAGAAGGTTGCGGCTCTCCGCGGCGCGACGGTCAATGTCTCTTGCGATTGCGCGAAGGACATTCCCACCCGCATGCCCAAGGCCGACGAGTGGAAGTGGGCCGACGGTTCCGCCTACTATCACCTCTGCTCGAACGAGACGATTGCCGGCGCGGAGCTCAAGGAGTTCCCGAAGGTCGGCGGCCCGCTCATCTGCGACATGTCGTCCGACATCCTCAGCTGCGAGCGCGACTACAACAAGTTTGACATGTTCTACGCCGGCGCCCAGAAGAACCTCGGTCCTTCCGGCATGGCCGTCGTCGCGATCAAGAAGGAACTCGCCGCGAAGGGCGACGACAAGATCCCGACGATGCTCCAGTACCGCACCTACGTCGACGAGAACTCGCTCTTCAACACGCCGCCGACCTGGGGCATCTACATCTTCGGCGAGACGATGAAGTGGGTCAAGAAGATGGGCAAGGAAAACCTCTTCAAGCTCAACGCCGAGAAGGCGAAGAAGATCTACGACGTCATCGACGGCTCCGATTTCTGGACCGGCACGGCGCTCAAGGAGTTCCGTTCCAACATGAACGTCACGTGGCGCATAAAGAACGGCGATGAGGCGCTTGAGAAGCTCTTCCTCGACGAGGCCAAGAAGCTCGGCATGAGCTCCCTCAAGGGCCATCGTTCTGTCGGTGGCTTGCGCGCGTCGATTTACAACGCGTTCCCGATGGAGGGCGTCGACGCTCTCGTCTCCTTCATGAAGGACTTCGAGAAGAAGAACGGTTAACGATTCGCGTCCAGCTTTGACTGGATATAGGCGCGGTCCTCTGCGGAAAACTTGCGGAGGACTGCGTTTATCTTTTTGCCCGATGGCGTTTCAAGTGTGATATGTTCGCTGTCATCGTCGGTGGCGATCCAGCGGGCCTTGATCTTCTTCCCGTTGTGGTCGGTCCAAAGACGAAATTCTGTCTCGGCCGGCTGCAGGACTTGCGGCGCTTCGACTTGCGGGGCCTCAACTTGTGTGATGATGACTTGCGATGGTGGCTCGTTGGTGGCCGCGACCTGCTCCGCTTCGACTTGTGCAGACGGTTCGTTAGTTTGCGCAACCTGTTCCGCTTCGACTTGCGCAGGCGGCTCGTTAGTCGGCGCTACTTGCGGCACTTCGACTTGCGCCGGGGTCGTTTCCGGCTGCGGTTTCATCTTTATGACATCAAGTGCTGTTCCTATATGCTGCGATAGAAGGGCAATTGACGATGCTAGAAGAAGCGCGAGTAGAAAAACTCGCCGTACCCGCGGCCTTGCGACTTTCGGGCGGCTCTTTTTCTTCTTGCCCTGTTTCGGCCGCTCGGCCTTGGCGTGTGCGTTTAGCTCTTCTAGTTTTGCCTGTGCCTCTTTTATGAAATCGCGTTCGTCTTCGCCCGACAGCGCCGCATGTCGCGAGAGCGCGGTGAGCTTCGCGCCGTATTTCCTCGCTTTAGATGCTGAAGATACATCAGACTCGAGGATGGCCGTCATCTCGGCCTTTGTCTCACTTAGCTCGCCGTAGTTCTGCCGTGCAAGTTCGCGCATCACTGGCAGCACGCCCTCAGTGCTGTAGCCCTTGGCCGGGTTGCCGTTCTCGTCCGTAGCGCTGACGGACGCGACTTCCACCACAGGAATGGAGTGTGCGGCGGCCGCAATCGTCGGCCAGCGCGAGGAAAAGAGCTTTCTTGCACCTCCAGCCGCGGCAAGTTCGCCGCGGTAGCGGTCGGCCTGCGTGAGTCCTATGACGACACCAGCACCAGGCAGCTTTTCGCGTGCGAAGTCGAGAAGCCCGCGTGTGACCCACATCGCCTCTGTATCGCGCTCGAATTCTTCTATCGAGACGCTCCCAGGATCGCGCAAAAGTTCCTTTATCGAGACGAGCACGACAACGGAGTCTGCAGCGGCGAGATAGTCGAGAAGCGCCTTTTCCGACTGCTTGCGCATCTTCTCGCCGCCCTCGCCGCGGAAGACGGCCCTAAATGTTTCGCCGCCGAATTCAAGCATGTCGATGTTCGCTATTATTTCGCCGTCAGAGCGAAGCGACCATTCCATCTCCACCGTCTTGTCTGGGTTCGTCGCGCTCGGCCATTGGCGGAGACAGCGCATCTGCCTTACGAGCGCACGGGAAAACCGGTTGGTCGCGGAATTCTCCGGCACAAGGCATAGGCCGTTCGCGTTGTCAGGGCGATAGTAGTCGGCAAGCGCCGCCATGAACACGGTCTTTCCGCTCGCTTCGCAACCTACGACGGCCAACCTCATTTTGCTCCCTCCGACGGTTTTCTCCATTCGCCACATTCAACGGTCGACGTTCCATCGTCGCAAAGTCGCACGGCCCATTTTGCCGAGTTCTTGCCGTAGGTGGCGATAAGCGCACCGGCTGCGCGAGGGTCAAAGGTGTCGATTTTGTGCCTGCAGAGAAGTCGGCCTGCGGCGTCGGTCGGTGGAGTTGCAGATTGAGGCCCCGAGAACTCTATCGACGTCGGCGGTTCGTGAGACGGAAGGGCGAAGAAGGGGAGGGAAAGGAGGTCGATGAGGTCTATGCGCCCTGCGTCCTCAATTGGCATTATCGCAAACGCCGCATACTCCGATGCGCGACCCTCGCTGTCCCATCCAGCGACTGTGCGAATCGAGTAGCACGCTACAATCCGTCCATTGGAGACGAGCCCGCGCGATATGTCGGTCGGTTCTGGGAAATCGCCGCGCTCTTCGGATGCGAGGCGACGCAGACCGTCGAGCTCTGCTTCGCTCATGCCGGGCGGAGTGTGCGACCAGGCGTATCCGCGGAAGGCGGCGTACGTTGTCGTCGCAAGTATGACGGGATTACCCATTTGCCATAGATTATACCGAACCCTACCGCCTGATTTCAACACGAAAATTGCGTTTTGCGCTAACGCGCGACCACGAAACCTGCGAACGTCGCGTTGCCTTGCGGCAACATGCGGCAGTGTCGCCGCGACATGGCTTGAGGCGATGCCTCGCCAGTCGCGCCACCACCGCCGCCCCTGGCGGGGCGCGCCATCCGCAGGTCACGAAAGCGGGCACCCCTCTAGCGACCGCTTCGCGGCTCGCACTACGCGCTCGGGGGATATTACGCCCGACACGAAAAGACACGAAAAATGTCATAAGCCTAATGCTTGATTTGGCCTTTATATTAATGTATTAATGGACAGAGCGTGACTCTGTAGCAGATTATTCGTGAAGCCCGCGCCGCAGGCGTCGGGTTGGGTGAGCGCGTAGCGCGAACTGCGAAGCAGCCGCAAGGCCCCGCGCGCTCGTCGCGCATTGACTTTGCATAAATAACTCGCTGTGTCCCAATTGATAATCGGCCGCCGCAAATGATATAATATGCGGCCAAAAGGAAAAAGAGAATGAATATCGTTTGCTTGGATCTTGAAGGAGTGCTAGTTCCCGAGATTTGGATTGCTTTCGCGGATAAGACGGGAATTCCCGAATTCCGCCGCACCACGCGCGACGAACCCGACTACGACAAGCTTATGCACTACCGCATCGACCTCCTCGACAAGCATGGGCTTAAGCTCCCCCAGATTCAGGAAGTGATCAGCTCGATGCGCCCGCTCATCGGCGCCGAGGAGTTCCTCGACCAGCTCCGCGAGCGGACCCAGGTGCTCATCCTCTCCGACACTTTCGACCAGTTCTCGCGCCCGCTCATGAAGAAGCTCAACTGGCCCGCAATCTTCTGCAATTCGCTCACGGTTTCCGAGGACGGCCGCATCACTGGCTACAAGCTGCGCTGCCCGCAGTCGAAGCTTACGACCGTCAAGGCGCTGCAGAGCTGCGGTTTCGACACGATCGCTGCCGGCGATAGCTATAACGACCTCGGCATGATCCGTGCGTCCAAGGCGGGATTCCTTTTCCGCTCGACTGACGCAATCAAGGCCGACAATCCCGACATCCCGGCGTTTGAGACGTACGATGACTTCCTGAACGCGATTTTTGCCGCGCTCTGACAAATGATATCAACGCTTCTTCTTGCCGCCGCTCCGTTCGTGGCCTTTCCCGCGCAGGGCGCGAAGCTCCCTGCTATCGACCATGTCTACCTGGCCGGCGCGGTTGCGAAGGGCGATACGAATGTCGTCGTAAACGGCGCAAATGTTCCTGTCTACCGCACTGGCGCGTGGGCGACCCTCATTGAGGCGACCGAGGGGTCGAACAACGTCTCGATCGTATCGCAGTCGGGCGAGGCGACGAATGTCTGGTTCAAGATAGCGAAAAAACCAGTCGCGGACCCGAACGCGAAGCCCGCGCCGGAGAAGGTGTGGAAGAAGCTCGACTACGCCAAGGACGAAGCAAAGGAACCACCTACGAACAAGGCGCCGAACGAGGTGACGATTGTTGTCGATGCGGGGCATGGCGGTGACGACACTGGTGCGAAGAGCCCCCATGGCTTTTTCGAGAAGGACGCAAATCTCCTTGTAGCGGAACAGCTTAAGGCGTCGCTTCTTGCTCGTGGCTACAAAGTTGTGATGACGCGCGAGACCGATGTTTTCATACCTCTCTACGACCGTCCAAAGGCGGCGCACACGAACGACGCCGACGCCTTCGTGTCGATTCACCACAACGCGCCACCCTACGACAAGGATCCGAATCTGCTGCGCTACCACACGGTCTATTCGTGGAATCCAATAGGCGAAGCGCTAGCGACGGCGATCAATGCCGAGATGGCGTCGGCGCTTGGCGACACTCTCAAGTCGAACGGCCCGATGCACGCCAACTTCGCCGTTACACGCAATCCCGAGATACCGAGCTGTCTAGTGGAAGTTGATTTCGTCACTTCGCCCCCAGGCGAGGAGGCAATATGGAACGCCGCGCGCCGGCGCGTTGTTGCAGAGGCGATAGCCGCTGGCATCGACAAATGGCGCATTGGAACAACGAAAGACAAGTAAAATGAAAATCGCATTACTCGCAGCATACTTCATCGTTCTCCTTTGGATTGGCTTCAAGTGCCGCAAGGGCGCTGGTTCAGTCAGCGGATTCGTCCTCGGCGGGCGTTCCGTCGGCGCGTGGCTCACGGCCTTTGCCTATGGTACGAGCTACTTCTCTGCTGTCGTGTTCGTCGGCTACGCTGGGCAGTTCGGCTGGAAGTACGGCATCTCTGCGACATGGGCGGGCATTGGAAACGCCGTAATCGGTTCGCTCCTCGCCTGGGTGGTTCTCGGGCGCCGCACGCGGCTTCTCTCGCAGCATCTCGATTCAGCGACGATGCCTGAGTTCTTTGGCAAGCGCTTTGACTCAAAGGCGCTGAAGCTCGTCGCATCGGCAATCATCTTCGTCTTTCTAGTTCCCTACACGGCGTCGCTCTACAATGGTCTCTCGCGCCTCTTTGCCATGGCGTTCTCGATGGACTACTCCGTTTGCATTGTTCTCATGTCCGTCCTGACGGCGATCTATGTTATCGCAGGCGGCTACCTTGCAACGGCGGTGAACGACTTCATCCAGGGAATCATCATGCTCTTCGGCCTCGTTGCAATCATAGCAGCGGTCCTCATGTCGAAAGGCGGCTTCGTTGCCGCGCTCGACGGGCTCGCGCGCGTTACCGATCCTGCGGTCTCGACCACGCCCGGCATCTTCTCGTCCTTCTTCGGCCCCGATCCCCTGAACCTCCTCTTCGTCGTGATCCTAACCTCGCTCGGAACGTGGGGACTTCCGCAGATGGTGCAGAAGTTCTACGCGATCAAGAACGAGGATGCAATCAGGAAGGGCACCGTGATCTCCACGCTCTTCGCGTTCGTCGTCGCTGGTGGTTGCTACTTTCTCGGTGGTTTCGGTCGTCTTTTCGGCGACAAGGTCGACATCGCGAAGGACGGCTTCGACGCGATCATTCCTGCGATGCTCTCGAACCTCGGTCCAGGACTTATCGCGCTCACGGTCATTCTCGTGCTATCCGCTTCGATGTCAACGCTCTCGTCGCTCGTCATTGCCTCTAGCTCGACCCTCACGAGCGACTTTATCAAGAGCGCGTTCGTGCCGAACATGAAGCAGAAGAACGAGGTTCTCATAATCCGCCTCTTTATCGTCGTGTTCATCGCGATCTCGGCTGTTCTCGCGATCATGCAGCACAAGAGCTCGGTCACGTTCATCGCGCAGCTGATGGGCATTTCCTGGGGCGCGCTCGCGGGCAGCTTCCTCGCGCCGTTCCTCTACTCCCTCTACTGGAAGGGCACGACAAAGGCGGCGTGCTGGGCGTCGTTCGCTTTTGGCTCGGGGCTCATGATCTACAACATGCTTTTCCGTGCGACACTCCCTGCGATCCTTCGCTCGCCGATCAATTCGGGCGCGATTGCGATGCTCGCCGGATTCATCATCGTCCCTGTCGTGAGCTGGCTTTCGAAGGCGCCCGACCGTCGCTTCACCGACGCGCTATTCGCGTGCTACGAGCGTCCCCGTCAGGTCACGGCAAAGACCGACCTCGGCGAATGATTTATGGCACTTTTAAACGAGACTCCTCAGGCAAACCGCGTTCGTATCGCCTTCTTCGGCTTGCGTAACGCTGGCAAGTCTACTCTTGTAAATGCCTTCACGGGTCAGGATCTCGCAATTGTTTCGGACACTCCCGGCACGACGACTGACCCAGTCTCGAAGGCGATGGAGATTCTTCCTCTCGGACCTTGCCTAATCACCGACACGGCAGGGCTCGACGACGAGGGCGAACTTGGCGAACTTCGCGTAAAGAAGACTCTGGGCGTTCTCGAGATCACCGACATCGCAATCTGGGTAGAGACGCCGCATGATGCTGATCGCGCCGACTTGCGCGAGCTTTTCCTCGGTGAGTGCCGCCGCCGCAATGTCGTTGTGCTTGACTACAGGCGTGGCGATTCTGTCGACGAACTCAAGCAGAAGATCGCCGGCATCAAACTTGCCGATGTTGTGCCTGGTCTTCTTGACGGTCTTGTAGAAAAAGGCGGCCGCGTGATTTGTGTTTGCCCGATCGACGAGTCCGCACCGAAGGGGCGAATCATTCTCCCGCAAGTGCAGCTGATCCGCGATTGCCTCGATCGCCACGCGACGAGCATAGTTTGCCAGCCAGCGGAGCTTCCCGACGCGCTTGATCGCGCGGGGGCAGGTGCGCTGGTCGTCACCGATTCGCAGGCGTTTGGCGAGGTTCGTCGCGCGGTCGATGGGCACGATGTACGGCTCACTTCTTTCTCGATTCTCTTTGCGCGGCAGAAGGGTGATCTTGCAGAGTTTCTTAAAGGCGTCGAGGCGGTCAAGAATCTCAAGGACGGTGACACGGTGCTTATAGCCGAGGGCTGCACGCACCATCGTCAGTGCAATGATATCGGTGCTGTAAAGATTCCCAAGGCGCTCGCGAAACTTTCCGGCGGGAAGAAGCTCAACTTCGTCTTCTCGTCCGGAACTGGTTTCTCGCTTGAGTCTCATTCCCTCCAGCGCTTCGCACCAAGCACCAAGCACCAGGCACCAAGCACCAATCTTGTCGTTCACTGCGGTGGCTGCATGCTGACACGTCGCGAGGTCTTGCGGCGCATCGACTGCGCGAAGGAAGCGGGGGTTCC
This sequence comes from Kiritimatiellia bacterium, assembly GCA_017547265.1. The sequence continues at coordinate 7,855 of JAFYQC010000275.1, forward strand.
CATCGTAAACTACGGAATCCTGCTCGCCGCAGCGAACGGACTTTCCGATGTCTCCGAAATCGGAATAGTCGCAACTTCTACATAATCTACACTGTTCAAATTTTAACGCAGAGACGCAGAGGCGCAAAGTACGCAGAGAAAGATCAGGATAGTAATATTAAGAACAGGATATTTTAAATGACCGATTTATCTGAAATCCTTGATAGTGTCCGCGGCAAAATCGACGCGGCGTGTGCTCGTGTCGGACGCGACCCTAACGAAGTCGAAATCATCGCCGTCACGAAGACCCACGGCGCGGAGGTTGTGAAGGAAGCGTGGGACGCAGGGCTTACGATCGTTGGCGAAAACAAGGTGCAAGAGGCGGCGTGGAAGAAGCCGGCTAGCGTTTCCGGGCC
>JAFYQC010000276.1 GCA_017547265.1 Kiritimatiellia bacterium
AGAGCGATAATTATTATCAAAACCGGCGCCCGGAAATCTACGGGATGATTCCCGAAACGGCGCAAAAGGTGCTGGAAATTGGATGTGCGGCTGGTGGATTCCGGTTGAATTTCCCCGAACAAGTTGAATATTGGGGTGTGGAACCGGTAAGCGAGGCCGCAGAGCAAGCCCGTCAGAAGAATATCAAGGTCCTGTGTGGAACTTATGACGAAGTGTGCGGGCAATTGCCGACTGCCTACTTTGACGTGGTGGTTTGCAATGATGTCATCGAGCATGTGGCGGACCCGGAAGCGTTTCTGGTTTCATTGAAGGACAAGTTGGCACCGAACGGCCTTCTCGTCGGATCGATCCCCAATGTCAGGTTCTGGGGAAACTTGATCAATTTGCTGGTGCGGCGAGATTGGAAATACGCGGAGAGCGGTGTCCTTGACCGCACGCACCTTCGTTTCTTCACGGCGAAGTCCTTCCGCAGGTTGATGCATGACACCGGTTATGAATTGGAGCGAATGGCGGGAATAGAATCGAAGAGGATGAAGGTTCTCAAAGTCTTGTTCTCGCCATTTCTGTTGTTCACGGGTTTTGATGTTTGTGACATGCAGTTCATGTTCAAGTCAATATGCAAGAAGGTTGAAGGATGATCTTTGACTGTTTTTCATTCTTCAACGAGTTGGACATCCTTGAGATTCGTTTGAATGTCCTTGCGTCGGTTGTTGACAAGTTTGTTCTTGTAGAAGCTGTGCGCCGACATTCTGGCGAGCCGAAAGAGCTCTTCTTTGAACAGAACAAGCAGCGTTTTGCGCCGTTCCTCGACAAGATCATCCATGTCATTGTCGATGACGAACCGGAATTGCCATCCGACTGTCCGAAGCTAATTGCGGCATGGGCCTACGAGAACCATCAACGAAATGCGATTGTTCGCGGGTTGAAAGGGATTCGAGATGATGATGTCGTCATTATTTCGGATTTGGATGAGATTCCGAATCCGACGCAAGTCAAAAGGTATGCTCGGAAGTGTGTGGAAGGGGGCGTGGTTGCCGTTTTCAGCCAGATATACTGCCGATATTACTTGAATGTGGTCAGCATGACCATGCCCCAGTGGCGTGTGAGCAAAATGCTGACATGGAAGACCTTTTGCGACGATGCGACCTATGCGAACATGGAGCATCACATACCGATGCCTGAATTCGCGAACAAAGGCCCCACGCCGACGCGAGTCAGATTTCTGCGGGCGCAACTTGTGATTCCCGATGGAGGCTGGCATTTCTCCTACTATGGCGGCGCGAAGCAGATTCAGTTGAAGATGAAGTCCATCGCCGACTATGTCTGCGACAAGGCGGCGGACATGTCGCTGGAGGAGATTGAACGCCGCGTGAAAGCGGGGGAAGATCCGTTGGGAAGGGGCGAGCGATTCTATGCGGTTCCCCTTGACGCGCGTTTCCCGGATTACATCCGTGCAAACAAGGAACGATACGCCTCTGGCATCCTGCCGTGTGAACGTGTTGCGTTCGGAACCCGCTTGCTCTGCGTCTGTGTGCGGGCGAAGGCCTGGCTGGTGGGCATTCTTGCCAGGTGTGTTCCATCCTGGGCAAAACCGGCTGTCTATGCCATCTATCGGCGTGTTGTCAAACATCCCGTTCCGTTGATGAAGGATCAGCTATCGCAAAAACTGGAGAAAGGGGCGTGACTTTATGAAGTATGGCCGTGAACTTCCGGGCTATCCCTACAATCTCAAGGCAAAGTTGACGCGATGCCTTATCGTGGCAAGGCGTATCGTCTACGGGAAGTGGTTGGCGAGACTCTCCAACCATGCGCCGCTCTCGGTCTGTGCGCAGGGACAGGCCGCGAACGATCTGATCCGTTCCATGATTGAAGCACCAGAGCCATGCCTCATCGCACGATATGGATGTGGCGAACTGGAGACGACGTTGCGCGGAATCGACGTCCAGCGAGAAGGCGGTGTCTTGAAGAAGCTGATGCGAATGGTGATTGGCACGGGAGGTCCGTTCTGGTGGGACAATTCCATCCGCGGCGGCGTGGTATGGGTGGCCGGTTATTTCCCTGAAACGGATGAGGCGCTGAACGCTTTTTCGCGGCGTGTGTGCGAGGATACGCGTCAGATCGATCTCCTTGGCAGTTGGTGCGCGGGGGAAACCCAGATGAAGGAATCTTATTGCCCAACCATGAAGGGCATCCCGCTTTCTGATTTGGAACCGTTCTGGTTTAAGCATCCCTGGACGGGCGCATTGGCGGGGAGAAAAGTGCTGGTTGTGCATCCGTTTTCGGATACGATTCAGGCGCAATACGCAAAGCGGCGCAGCTTGTTTGACGATCCCGAGATGCTTCCAGATTATGAGTTGATTACTTATCGTGCGATTTCATCGTTTGCCGGGATCAAGACGCCGTACGCCACGTGGTTTGACGCGCTCGACAAGATGTGCGCGGATATATCGAAGATCGACTTTGACATTGCTTTGATCGGCTGTGGGGCCTACGGCATGAGCATCGGCGCCTTCATCAAGCGCGAACTGGGGCGGAAGGCCGTTCATCTCGGAGGGGCATCCCAGTTGTTTTTCGGAATCAAAGGGCATCGGTGGGAACCCGTGCCGCGCTATGCACAACTCTTCAACGAACATTGGACGCATCCGTTGGCATCCGATACGATCACGAACAAGACGACGATCGAAGGCGGCGCCTACTGGTAATAGGGTTCTAAAGATTTTTTAACACAGAGGCGCGGAGACACAGAGGTTTATATCCTGATTTCTGCATGCCCAGATTTTGAGACTTACAAAAACTCTGTGTCTCTGAGACTCTGAGTCTCTGTGTTAAAGATTTACTTTTTGTACAGGCTGGCGCATGAGTTCAAAGAGGGAAATGCCTGTTCGGATGAGCGTGGTGATGGTGAACCACATGAGCATGGCCTTGAGCGAAGTGAAGTTGTGCGTGGCGAGGAAATCGCACCCGGAAGATGGAATGTAGTTCACGAAGTAACCATAGCCTGTGATAGCCAGAAGTCCAGCGGCAAATATGACGTGGAGAGGGACCCACCATTTGAGAAAGCCGAAGCGCCCGGCGGATGCCTCCGTG
>JAFYQC010000277.1 GCA_017547265.1 Kiritimatiellia bacterium
CTGAGAAAACGCTTGCACATTATCGCACGCTCATGTCTATTGAATATACATTGGGTGCAGACAGGAAGGCGGATGCCACCTATCTGGACGCATGCCGGATGAAGCGCAACCATGTTGAGTACGACTATGTTGAAGGAGCTTCGGAGTCGGAAGCTTCGGAATTGTTAGAATTCGTGCGTGAATTGCGTTCAGAAGTCATCTCACGCTTGCAAGTCAGATACCCGACGCTCGGTGTCACCACCGATTGACGCTAGCCGTTACAACAGCTGTCCTGTTTTGTCACTTTTATCAGCAACACACACACGCGAACCACGAAACACCAACCACGAACCACGGAAAATTTGCTATACTACCCCCATCGAAAAACAGGAGAAGGACTCTCGATAGACTGAAACAACCAGAGACCCGTCGCGGCACCTTGCGCGGCAGGTCGTTTCGGTAGGGCGCGCCCCGCGCGCGCCGACCCAAAAGGTAGGGCGAACCGTCCTCGGCGAGCCGCCAAAAGGTAGGGTCGCGCGTCCCGCGTGACCGCCGGAACAAGCCCCGGATGGCTATTCACATCTACCCCAAAATCCCCTGCCACGCGGCGGGGAATTTTGGGTATGGCGAAAGTGTCAAAACAGGTCAGACCTGTTTTGACACTTTTATCAACAACATTCGCACCACGAATTACCAATTACAACGAGAATCGTGTTCTCTTTATTTCTTATCCTTTTACAAGGTACGAGAATTCCAGAAATTTGATGTCGGCTATGTGTAAGATACTGTATGTTTGCGGATGTATGTTGTGATCTCATTGAACGAAAGGAATCAAATGAAAAAGATACTGACTGTTTCGTCCATCATGATTCAGAGTGCGCTTGTGGCATTACTGGTATGGAAGTCTGCCGACATGTTGGCAGTCGCATTAGCCGTGGCGGGATTGTTGTGCATGATAGGTCTGTTGTGGCGCCCGGAAAGAACGGGAGTTGATAGTGTGGTTGGAGGAATAGATTCTCCATTGCCAACCACAGGGACATCTGTCGTGGGAAAAGGATCCACAGATAAAGAGACTGGGTATTTCGAGAAGTATCTTAAGACGATCTCTGGACGGTTTGGGCCAGATGCCGCCGCGCGGGTACGGCATGATGTCGAAGCAGTGATTGGTGCCGATAGCCAGGGGCGAATCGATGAGGTGATTTCCCTACCTGGGAATCGGAACAGAGCCAAAGGACTGGTTGTCGGGCGTGTACAGTCAGGGAAGACACAGAATTATACGGGGCTGATTACCCGTGCCGTTGACGAAGGATGGAACACGATTATTGTACTCACCAGCAACAATACAGCATTGGAAGCGCAGACAATCCAACGGCTGCGTAAGGATTTGTCCGCTAGTGGCTTGGCTGAGGGTCAATATGTCCTTGTTGACAACTTCCTAAAACCAGACCTGCCATCGATGCACGGCCTTGGAAACGGCAAGATCTATGTCGGGTTCGCATTGAAACAGGCTGATCATTTACGTGGGCGTAATGGTAATGGGAAAGGCGTGATAGGGTGGCTAGCGCATTGCACTGAAGATGTCGAGAAGGCGAATATCATCGTCATAGACGACGAATCCGATAACGCAACTCAAAACACAGTTGCAGGGGCACCAGACTGGTCTGAACAGTCTGTCTTGAATTACGCAGCAAATGTTATGGAGGAGGCGCTTGAGAATCATGACGAGGGGGTACAGCACGTTTCCCGCTGGATTCACGAGCTTGTCGAAGAAGATGATGTCTCTGCCCATGCGGATGAGCAGCAGGTCGATTCGCTGAAACGCATGCTGGAGAGTCGTATCGGCGAAACAGATGTCAAATGCATCGTTCGTGATTATGGCGGATTACTTGGGCTGGACCGTAAGGTAAAGTCTGGCCGGTATTCGGCAGACCCATTGATGGCACCGTACATGGGTGGATTTGTTGAGAACTATTTTACCCAACGGGCAACGACCGGTCGCCCTGGACACAGCCGCTGCGACGATTTCCGGGCCATTTTAAGATGGTTTCTTGATGTTCGGAAAGAACGGAGCGAGATTAACAAAGCCATCAGGAAACTTGTTTCGGCGGAAACCTTCCATTGTGCTAAATTGGCGTATGTGGGTTATACGGCAAGCCCTTATGCAAACTTTCTCAACGAACAGCTCGGTGCCGACAATCCCTTGGAGCTGGATTTTGCCCAGTCAATGAGTGTCGCACCCGAATACTTCGGTCTCACGAAGATCTTCGGCAAAGATATTCAATCGTCGAAACCACGTATGCCGATTATCAAGGATATTACAGAAATCGAGCGCAATGATGTGACCAAGCCATTTATGGACGGTGTGGATATCGGTCTCGACGAAGAACTGAATTACAAATATCGTACCCAAGATGGGGGGCTTAAGCAAGGATCGTGGAATTCGCTCAAGAATGCGGTCAAATGGGCTATTGTTGCCGCTGCGATTCGTCGTGGAAATCGCATCGATAATGGCGTGTCGAGTACCGGTGACGAGACTCGGCCCGAGCGCTGGACAACGATGCTGGTCAATCTCTCACGCAAGATTGACGACCACACCGGGCTGCGTGATGCCATTCAGAAGTACCTTGCACATTCCCTTGAGAACATACAGAAATTCAAGAACGACTGTCTTGCGTTCTTCGACCAGACGGTCCGCGATCTTGACGAAGATCGTTTTCATAAACTCTTCCCCGATTATCCTCATGCCGTCACGAATCCCGATCGTATGAGTGTGGAGAAACATCTTGAATACGTGCTGAGGCACATTCGCGTGATTGCGCTGAATTCAGATGCCGTGAATGTGCGGACTTACAACGAGTATGTGCAAAATGTCACTGATGATCAGAAGTTGAGCGGTGATTGGCTGTGGATTGTCGTCGGTGGAAACCGTATTTCGCGTGGGTTGACATTTGATGGACTTGTTTCCAGTTATTTCGACAGGGATAATATCTCGGTAAATGTCGATACACTTCTCCAGATGGGACGGTGGTTCGGATACCATGTTGGTTATGAATTGCTGCCTCGGGTCTGGATGCCTGCCGGTGCAGTGATGAGTATGAAGGAGATTTGTGCACTGGAGGAGGATCTTCATTCACAGTTGCAGAGTGGATTTGACCGCCATGAGAGCAAGCCTAATCCAAAAATGATGGCGATTGCACGGCGTCTTACGGCACGCGACAATGGGATGGTTCGTGAAAGGGCGGTAGAGAATCCAGTCATAACACGTGAATTTGTTTCGCCGTCGCACACTCATTCGGATGGAGTGGCGCTGGTGTCGGACTTCCTGTCAAAGTGTGGTAGAGGAACAAGACAAGGCGATGACGGGACTGGCAAGGTCTATACTCGGCTTAGTGTATGGGAGTCGGTCGGTCTCGAGAAAGTCGAAGACTTCTTTGACGAGATTGCAAAGTTGTACCCCAAATCAGAATACGAGACGTTGTCTGTTGCGCTTAGTGCAATGAAGACCATGGGGAATAGTACCGACATCGTTCTTTCCGATCCTCAGAACAAGAAATCGGTTGTTCAGATTGGGCCTGACTGCGAAACGCATATCCATGGCATTGCAGGAGGTGAACGGTTTGAAGACGGGAGTGTTCGCTTTGGTAAGTTCTCGGGGCAGTACGATGCTTGGAAAGCGGTTGTACCGAATGACATCGTCGAGTCGGTCGAACGCGAGTTCGGTGTGCGTGCCAACACGAGTGAAGCCATATCCGAAATGTTCGTGCGGAAAGAGGCACATGGGTTGGCCGTTCGGCCTGTCATCCAGATTGGCTTCGTCGAGGTCGATGGGAAGACGATGCCTTACGTTTCCGTGTACTGTCCTGGCATGAAATGGCTCAGAAATGCCACGGTGTCCGTCGGCAATGTCCTCGACAACTTCGCCGCTCGTCGTGAAACAAATGTGCCCTCTCGTGTCGCAGTGGTGCGTGA
>JAFYQC010000278.1 GCA_017547265.1 Kiritimatiellia bacterium
CAGCGTAATCGGCGACCATACCGTGATGTTCGCGGGCGATGTCGAGCGCGTCGAGCTCACGCACCGTGCGCAGAGCCGCGAGGCATTTGCCGCAGGCGCCCTGAAGGCCGTCGTCTGGGCGGCTGGCAAGCATCCTGGCGCATACAACATGCGCCATGTGCTCGGTTTCGACTGAGCGTTTCGTCTGCAAAGACCAGGTGACCACCGAGCGGATTTGTGGTATACTACCTGGCATGAACACGAAAATCCTATCTATGTTGGCGGCGGGGCTTGCCCTTGCCGGATGCTGCACTTGTGATTTCGGCGTTGATCCCAAGGATCCTGTCGTCGGCAACTGGGGCCTCAAGCTCGGTTATGCGAGCATGAACGCCGGACACATGATTGTCTCTCGCGACGCGAACGGCGCGGCGCAGGCACTCGTCCTCTGGCGCTGGGCGTCTCCGATCCCGATGAAGAACGTCGTCCTCGACGGCAACAAGATTACGTTCGACCATCCGTGGGGCTTCAAGTTCGAAGGCACTGTCGATGGCAACAAGCTCGTCGCTACTACCGTCAAGAAGGACGGCAAGCCCGAGACGACCGTCGAGGGTTGGCGCAATCCCGTCATCAAGCCCGCGTCGACGAAGGACGCGAAGCTCGGCGAGCCGATCGACCTTCTCGCTAACGGCCTCGACGGCTGGAAGCTTATGGACGACAAGGCCAAGAACGGCTGGAAGTTCAAGGACGGCGTCCTTTCCAACGAGCTTGGTCTCAAGCCCGATGGCTCCTGGGCGGGTGGCGGTGCGAACCTTATGTCAAAGCGCGCCGACTTCTATGACTTCAACCTCGAGTACGACGTGCGCGTTCCGAAGAAGTCCAACTCGGGTGTCTACCTTCGTGGTCGTTACGAGTGCCAGGTGCTTGACAGCTATGGCCAGCCCGTGAACGAGCACAACATGGCCGCCTACTACGGCCGCGTCGTGCCGAAGGTTGCCGCAGAGAAGCCGGCGGGCGAGTGGCAGCATGTCTCCGTCACGCTCTACAAGCGCCATCTCACCGTCGTCCTCAACGGCGTCACGATCATCGAGGATGCGCCTGTCGTCGGCATCACTGGCGGTGCGATCGACGCGAACGAGTTTGTTCCTGGTCCGATCTACCTCCAGGGCGACCACTCCGACGCGGACTACAAGAACATGATCTTGCGTCCGGCGATATAAACGCCGAAAAAACCCCCTTGCGCGCGCAAGGGGGTTTTTGGTATACTATACGCCGTTTCCACGGATTGGGGAAGTAGCTCAGTTGGTAGAGCATCACGTTCGCAACGTGGGGGTCGAGAGTTCGAATCTCTTCTTCTCCACCATCCTTTCCGGAGGCTACGTGGGACTGTAGCTCAACTGGACAGAGCGACGGTTTCCTAAACCGTAGGTTCCGGGTTCGATTCCCGGCAGTCCCACCAAGACGCCGATTTAAAATACCCCCCTTGCGCGTGTGTCTGACATTTGGTATACTATCTCCCCGTCGCACCTGTGGTGAAATTGGCACACACGCTAGATTCAGGTTCTAGTGCCGCAAGGCTTGTGGGTTCAAGTCCCACCAGGTGCACCAAGAAGCTGGCCCCTTCGTCTATCGGCTAGGACATCTGGTTCTCATCCAGGTAAGAGGAGTTCGACTCTCCTAGGGGCTGCCAAACCAAAACTGGGACAATGCCTGCGGCAACAGTGAAGAAAGCGGCGAAATTCCTGCTTAAGACGGTGAAGTGGACCTTCATCGTTTTTTGCGTCTTTCTGGGGAGCTTGTTCTTCCGCGAGCAGCGGATTCCCGCCGATTGGGTTGTGTCTGCCGTAAGTTCGCATGTTCCGTCGAACATAGTGTTCAAGTGCGATTCTGCGGCGTTTGGCTTTCGTCGCGGCGCGCGAATGCGCGGCGTCCGGCTCTATGACCGCGAGAGGATGGATCCAGTCAAGGCCGTTGTCAGCGCCGATAGCGCATCCATTGACTTTTTCCTTCGGCGCGTTCGCATCGTCGGGCTCAAGATCCCTCGTCTGCACGACGGCTACTATTTGCCAGGGAACCTCGAACGTAACGGTCGCTTGGACGTGGAGATTCCCGACGTGCCGTCGTTTTCGCTTACACTTGTCCGACCCGACGTGCTTGGCATTGCGCCAGAGAGGGTCGTCGCGACGGTGAGGACGAATCCACGACGGGCCGAATTCAACGATGTTTGCGTCTCTTGGCCTGACATAGACCGCGCCATGTCGGTAAACGGCTCGGCATACATCGATTTCGATGAGCAGCGCTTTCACGCCGTGGCGCGCGGCGAGGCCCGCCAGTCGCACATAAGGCCGCTTTTGGTCACGCTCGACGTGCCCTCTGCGATCAGCTACATGGACGCGTTCACGGGCGTTACGGAGCCAGTGCCGGTGTCTGCGTCGTGGGATGTCAATATCGTCAACAACGACTTTCGCATGCAGCTCGACTTGCATCCGATGCTCGGCCGCTACAACGGCGTTCCGATGCGCCGAGTCGACGGCGAGCTTGGCCTTGAAGTCTGCACGCGCGGGACCAACCTTAACTGCGTGACGACGATAGGCCCGCTTTCTGCGCTTGACCCCAAGGGGCGCGCTCTTGACGGTCGGCTCGCCGTGGTGGTGACTAACGATGTGACGCGGCTTGAGTTCGATGCGAAGTCTGGGCTTGCGCTCAAGGACATTCTGTCCATTGCCGACTGCCTTAACGACGGAACGCTCGACTGTGTGTCGTGCGAGACGCCGCCGGAGATCGCCGTCGCGGGAGTTCTCATGCCGGATCCCGAGAAACAGGCCGAGAACAACATTCACGGCACGGTTTCGTTCGCGCGAGGCGTGTTTTTCGAATCTCCTGTCGAGGACGTGTCTTTTTCCTATTCCTATGTCGGCGACACGATATCGTTCGACAACATATCTTTGCGTGGCAAGGAGGGTGGTCACTACACTGGCAAGGCGAAGCTTCATGTCCCGGCATCCGATCCGGACTCGGCGTCATTCTCGCTGGCGTTTTCATGCCGCGACGGGTCGCTCGGAGAGATTGCCGAGGCCCTTGGCAGCGACTTCGGCGGCAGGCACGGCGTTGTAAACAGCGAAGTGGAAATTACCGGCCCCATCTCGACCAATCTGTATCCGCATATCAACGGTCGCGGAAGAGTTCGTGTTACGGAAGGGCGTCTTGCGCAGATGAAGCTTTTCATGGGGCTAACCGACTACCTCGCGGCGAACGTGCCCGGCGTTGCGTCGCTCGTCAACCAGTCGCAGGCGTCTGTCGACTATACGATCACGAACGGCGTTTTTGCTTCCGACAACATTTTCATAGAAGGCGACGTGTTCTCAATCAAGGCCTCAGGCACCTACGACATTCCTGCGGACAAGCTCAATTTCACCGTGCGTTTGCAGCTCCTTAAGAACGATTCCTTCCTTGGAAAGCTTGTACACCCAGTGATGTTCCCGTTCACGAAGCTCCTTTTGGAGTTCAAGGTGACGGGGTCTGCTGACGATCCGAAGTGGAACTACATAAGTGTTTTGGATAGGATATTGTAGGGGTCAGGGGTCAGTAGTTAGGGGTCAGTAGTTGGAGTTCAGAGTTGGAGTTGGAGAGTGGAGAGGAGATTTAGGGGTCAGGAGTCAGTAGTTAGGAGTCAGGGGTCAGTAGTCAGGGGTCAGGAGTCAGTAGGCAGGAGTCAGGAATTAGGAGATAGGATGAATCTTACGAGTCCGAGCCAGGTAAAGGCGTGGTGCATTGAGAACGGCTTCCACCCGAACAGGGTGCTTGGGCAGAACTTCCTCATCGACCGCAACGCGCTCGAGGCCATCGTAGACGCAGGGCTTGCCGGCGTTGCGAAGGATAGCGGCGCGGCAATCCTCGAGATAGGCCCGGGGCTCGGCGTTCTCACCGAAGAAATCTTGAAGCGCGGTTGTTCCGTGACGGCAGTCGAGAAGGATCCAGTCCTCGCCGCGCGGCTTGCGGAATCGCTCGGCAACCCTCCGAACCTGAACGTAGTTGAAGCCGACGCCCTCGATTGGATTGCCGATAGGGTCTGCTCTCCGAGCGGACCGCGGGCGCCTCGGAGAGACGCCCCTACCAGAACCGATCTTGATTGCAACGACTATGACGATATCGTTCCGCAGTTCGACGCGATGGTGTCGAATCTTCCCTACCAGGCGGGAACGCGTATTCTGCTCGAACTTGTACAGCGGCACGACATCCCGTCGATGACGGTGCTCGTGCAGACCGAGGTTGCGGAACGACTTGCAGCGAAGGAAGGGTCGAAGACGCGGGGGCTCGCGGGCGTCTGGGCGCAGCTCGACTATGATGTAAAAATCGTTCGAAAAGTCGCGGCGAGCTGCTTCTGGCCGCGCCCCGAGATCGGGTCATCCGTTATTACGCTTACGCGGCACGATAGAAATATTGCGCTTTCTGATAAGGAACGCGATGTTTTCCATCGTTTAACGAAAAAAGCCTTTGAGCATCGACGCAAACAGCTTGGCAGCATATTCAAAGATTTGATACAATTATCTCTACGGGCTGAAGAGCTCGCAAACGAAGACTGGATAAACCTATCGAAAGGAATAGCAGAAAATGAAGACTCCAGAACAGTTTCTTGAGGAGAATGGATTTGTCGCCGCGGCTGATCTTGACCGCGCCGCGCTTCTCTCCGCGTTTATTTCCGAGATGGAGAAGGGGCTTAAGGGCGAGCCCTCGTCTCTCATGATGATTCCGACATTTGTCGGCGTGAATGGCAAGATCCCCGAGGGCTCTTCCGCCGCTGTTCTCGACGCCGGCGGCACGAACTTCCGCGGTGCAATCGTCTCGATTCCTCCGAAAATTTCCGACAAGCAGAACCAGCCGATGCCCGGCACGAAAGGCGAAGTCGACGAGGAGACGTTCTACAATGCGTTCGCGGCCGAAGTGAAGCGTCTTGAGGGCAAGCCCAGCTGCAAGAAGCTCGGCTGGTGCTTCTCCTATCCAGCAGAAGCAACGAAGGACCTCGACGCGAAGCTCGTCCGCTGGACGAAGAACATCAAGGCGCCCGCGATCGTCGGCCAGTTCGTCGGCAAGGAGCTCCTGAAGCGTACCGGCGGCGAGGGGATCGCAGTCGTTAACGACACTGTCGCGACTCTTCTCGCGGCGAAGGCGACTGAGGGCGATAAGACCTATTCTTCCTACATCGGCTTCATTCTCGGCACCGGTACGAACACGGCCTATGTCGAGAAGAACAAGAACATCCTCAAGATGTCCGGCCTCGATCCCGAGGGCTCGATGATCATCAACGCCGAGTCGGGTGCGTTCGACAAGGCGCCGCGCAGCAAGTTCGACGATGCGGCAGACGCGAAGACCGGCAATCCCGGAATCGGCCTTCTCGAGAAGATGATTGCTGGCGCGTATCTCGGCGGCGTCGGTCTCGAGATCTACAAGGCCGCCGCGAAGGAAGGGCTCTTCTCGAAGGAAGCGGCCAGCGCGCTTGGCGGGCTCGGCGCTCTTGAGACGATGGACTTCGACAACTTCTGCGCAGGCTTCAAGAAAGAGGGCCGCGACAACGTGCTCGATACGATCTTCGCGAATCCCGACGACGCGAAGATGGCGAAGCGCCTCGGACTTCCCGTCTTCGAGCGCGCGGCCGTCCTCACGGCGGTGCAGCTCGCGGCGTTCGTCATCAAGTCCGGCGAGGGTGCCGATCCCTCCGCCCCCGTCGCGATCAACGCCGACGGCTCGACTTACTACAAGACGCGCGCGATTCCGTTTGACGCGACTGTGCGCCGCGAGCTCGATGAGATGCTCGTCCAGCGTCGCAACGTGCACTACGCCATCACGCCCCAGGTCGACGACGCCCCGATGGTTGGCGCGGCGATTGCGGCGATGCTGTAGTGTAGTGGCTAGTGACTAGTGGTTAGTGGTTGGAAAAATTAGTGGTTAGAAAAGTGAAGAAAGCATGTTCAACGGCGGCGGCGCTCTTTGTGGCGCTGTCCGCCTTTGCCGTCGAGGTAGATGGTATCGCGGCGAGGGTTGGTTCGTCCGTCATCCTGAAGAGCGACGTCATCGGCGAGATGCGCCGTGCTGGCGCTGGTCCTGACAGATATGCTGCGGTGCGCGGCGAGATGATCGAGCGCGAGCTGATGCTCAAGGCCGCGGCGAAGGCGAAACTCCAGATGCAGGACTGGGTTGTGGAGAACCGCGTCCGTGAAATCGTCACGCGCATCTTCGGCGGCGACATGAACAGGTTCAAGGCCGCGCTTGCGAAGGATCGCGTCACGTTTCCCGAGTGGCGTCAGCGCCTCAAGGACGACATGGTCGTCCAGGCGATTCGTTGGCAGATGGTCGACAAGACCGTCACCGCGAGCCCGTCCGACATGCGTAAGGAATACGATTCGCACCCCGAACGCTACGTGTCCGACAGCCGCGTCACTGTCTCTGCGATTCTTGTAGGGCCAGACGACTCCAACAAGAAGTCTGAGATCGACGAAGCGCTAAAGACCGAGCCGTTTGGAGAGGTCGCGAAGAAGTATTCCTCCGACGCGCGCGCAAAGGATGGCGGCCAGTGGAAGGACATCAAGCCCGAAGACGTGTTCAGGCCCGAGGTCTGCGCCGAAATCGCGAAAATGAAGAAGGGCGAGACTTCCAAGTGGATCGAGCTCGACGGCTGGAACTTCCTCGTCCGCAAGGACGACGAGAAGACCGGCGTAAAGATGAGTTTCGAGCAGGCGTATGACGATGTCGCGCAGAACGTCCGCAAGGAGCTCGCCGACAAGCGCTACCGCGAGTGGATCGAGCGCCTCAAGTCCGAGACCTACATCAAGGTGTATTGATCTCCGCGACGTCCGAAGGTTCCTTCTCCGGGAGCCATCGGCGAATACGCTGTATCGCATCGCTCGGGTCTTCACTTCGCCGCAGGAGACCATGCTTATAGCGAAACAAAGTGGAAGCCATTAAAGAATACGATGTCATACGGTTGATCGGGCGAGGCGGCATGGGTGCCGTCTACGAGGTAAGGCATCGTGCCCTGGGCGTTTGCTACGCCCTCAAGACATTCACTTTGGAGCATGGCGAGGTTGACTTTCTGCGCGAACGATTTGTCGCGGAGGCGCGCACTCTTGCACGGCTAAGGCATCCCAATATCGCAAGGGTGTCCGATCTTGGCGCCATGGACGACGGTACGGCGTATTTTGTCATGGATCTCGTGCTTGATCCAAACGGCGATGCGAGGACGCTTGACGACGTGACGCCAGACTCCTTCGACGATTCGGACAGATGGCGCTGGCTCTCTTCACTTGCATCGGCCCTTGACTGCATCCACGAAGAAGGCATCGTCCACCGCGACGTAAAGCTCGGCAACATCCTCTTGAATAGCGCCAACGACGCCGTACTTGTTGATTTTGGCATCTCACGATATGTCGGTGGACAAATCAAGAAGGAGATTGGCGTAGCGAGCACCGTCGTTGCCGCTGATTCCGCTGATGCGAAGAAGCTTATGATGGGAACCGGCGGTTATCTCGCACCGGAACTTCTGCGCGGAGAAGAGGCGAGCGCGGCGTCCGATGTATATGCGCTTGGCGTGGCGTTCTTTCGGCTTTTGACGGGCATTTGGTACGAGCCTGGCACAGATGCCCTGCGGCTTTTGGAGCCTCTTGATGGGCCGTGGCGCGAGGTGCTTCCGCCAATGCTCGCCGCAGACCCGGCAAAGAGGCCGCTGAAGCTCGTTGAGTTTCTTGGAAATGTGCGGACGAGCAGTGCGTGTCCTGTCAGGACTAAGCTTTTGCGGCGCGCATTTATAGCGTTGCTTGGCGCGGCAGCGGTTGTCTCGCTGGCCGCCGTATCAATCTTGATTGTTAATTCCGCACGGCGCAATCAAACTCCTCCACTCACCCACTCCTCCACTCTCGCACTTCATTTCGACCTTGGCGAAGGCGTGTGCATTGAAATGGTAAAATGCCGCCCGCAAAAGGCCCCGTCTTTCTGGATTGGCGCGAACCATGTCACGAATGCCGAATGGCGACGGCTCATGGGAAACGATCGCAACGGCAGCGACGACGTTCCGGTTGTTGGCATGAGCATCACGGATGTGCAGAAGCTCATGAACGAGCTTAATCGCCGATTTGCGGCGAAAGTGCCGCAGGGTTTTAGGTTCAGGTTGCCGTCGTCATCTGAGCTTGTAGCAGCATCGACGGCGGGAGGATCAAACGCTGCGGACGCATCTGCGCTTGGTGTACTTGGTCCATCGGTCGCGGACAAGAAAGCTATCGCGTTGCAGAGCGGAATCAAATGGGAAAGCGTGATGGCGAAGCTCCCATGTCGTGTTAGGACTAAGGCGCCGAACGTATGGGGTGTCTATGACATCGTCGGACAGGGGCGGACAATCTGCCGCGAGACGGAGACCTCGACAACGGATGGCAAGGTGCGGCATGTGCAGCTCGGTTCCGACGATGTAGCCGAACGCTCGACAGTCGGCGAGTGGGGCTGGAACAGCACGATCAGGCTTGCGCTGGGGGAGGACTGATGGCGAGATTTCCAGATACGCCAGTTTCGCTGCTTGCCCACATTGCCTCGGAGAAAACTGGAGTGCGTGACGAGGTGGCTTGGACTCGGCTTTTCGAGCTCTATGCCCCGGCGATAAGGGCTTTTGCCGAGGAGCGCGGCGTAGTCGCAGATGGAGAGGATGTCGTGCAGGATATCTTCATGCGGCTTGTGGAGGTGCTTGGCGGCGGCAAGGTGAAAATAGGTGGCGGGGCGGTGAAGTTCAGGAGATACCTTGCGACGCTCATTCGTAATGAACTTGTCAGTCGCTGGCGTCGCCATCAGTCGCGTGGTGGCGGCTCGGTTGTATCGATGGACGACCCGGAGTCGGGTGTGGAGCCATCAGTGGATTCGGCGACAGCTGCGTTAATTGATGCGAAGTGGCGCCTTGCGCGGCACAAGGCCGCCGTGGACTGGACTCTTACCAAGACGGCGCTTTCGCCGCAGTCGAAGGCCGTGTACCGTGCCTACGTCATAGAAGGGCGTCCTATAGGCGAAGTTGCCACAGAATTCGGGATTTCCCGAAACTCTGTCTCGCAGATTAAGACCCGCGTTGAGCGCATGATCGCCGCTGTGGAAGCAGAATTCTAAAAATTCCACTGTCATTTCCGCAGCTCTGTTGCGTGTGTCTAGATGGCGACTGGTATCCCGACGGGGAGACGGCGGCATGGTGTGTGGTAGGTTTTATGCACAAAAGTGCTTAAATTTGCTATACTACAAACCGTAGTCGATCCGCAGGAAGACTGGTAATCATCTTGAAAGGTAGACTCAACGCAAAGACGAACTGTCTTGGTGCGTCCTTTTGGGCGTGCTTGGTCTCTTTCGTCCCCGCGTCGCGTCTCCTTTCGGGCATACCAGTCGCCTCTGCGGAACGCGCCGCGGGGACGTCTTCATTGTTGGAGACTTCCTGAAGCTTTACGTAGAAGAAAGGAAAGACAGAATGAACAGAAAACTCGAACTCGTCGCAATCGCCGCTTTTTCCGCAGGAGTTGCGTTTGCCATGCCGACTAAACAAGAAATCGCCGATGCGCGTCGGTTGGTCTCGGAACTGATGTCTCCTGCGATAGCGGACTATAATGAAAAGAAGATGTCGGCAGGCGATGTGGCAAAGACGTCTGTTGATTTTGCCGCGTCCGCCAAGAGTGAGGCCGTTAGGTATCTATTTCTCCGCGGTGCGGTTGGCTATTATGTGAAGGCCGGAGATTATGGCAAGGCGGCGGACACAGTGGAGCTCCTGAAGGCAAAAGTAAATGGCGTTCCTCCGGCAGACATAGCCGATGTAATATCTGGTGCGCTTGGACGCGAGAACGCTCGTAAAGCGCCTCGGCTTCAGTCTCAGCTTCTTCTTGCCCAGGCCCAGGTTAAGGCGTCGAAAGACGTGAGCAAGCTCGCTGCACATCTCCGAAAAGTCAACACGGATTCCGTTCGCCGTCAGTATGCCGAGGCACTTGTGCTTTCGCTTGATTGGAAAGCCGGCCTTGCTGAATTCGCGAAAGTATCGGGAAATGTCGGGAGACTGGCCAAGGTCGACACAGACGGCACTGGCGACAGTGTAGAGCTTGGCAACTTCTGGTGGGACTACAAGACGAGTTATGAAGGTGCAGAATGTCTTTTCCGTGAACGAGCGGCGCTTTTCTACCGCAAGGCCATTACAGAAGGCAAGGTGGATGGACTCAAAAGAACTCTTGTGGAGCAGCGGCTTGCTTCTCTTGCATTGCCTGATGGGCCGGTAGTGCCTGATCCAAAACCTGTCCCTGCGCCCGTTCCGCCCAAGCCGATGCCGACGCCGACGCCGAAGCCGGGGACTAAGGACTTCTCGGGACTTATGGCCCGCTGGAGCTTTATGGAAGGTCTCTCCCCCGCTGTGGGCAATATTACGCCCGCGATGCCAGACGGCGCGGCAGTAGAGAGCGGCGCAATCTCGCTTCGTTCTGGCGCACCCCTTGTTTTCCAGGCGGGAACTGTTCCTCTTGCTCCGTTCACCGTTCAGGTCTGGGTGTCGGCGACGGACAAGGGAATGGGCGCGGAAGGGAATGCAATTTTTAAGATTGCTTCGGCGCTGGACGGCAAGGACGACAACGTGTGCTGGACTTGGACGAACGGCGGCAAGAAATGGGTGTCACGCATTTCCGCATGCGGCAACGCAAAGGCAGTCGGTCACGGAAAAATGCTCGCCGACGGACAGAAGCACCTCTACACCGTGACAGGCGAAAAGTCCGGCAAGGGGCTTTTGCTCAGGTTCTACCAGGACGACACGGTTTTCGGTGAGCTGACAACCACCCAGCTTGCGTGGAAAAAACCACCGATGCTCATCCTCGGCGGCTTCGTCGCCCCGACCTACGACGAAGTCCGCGTCTACTCCCGTGTCCTTTCTCACCCAGAGATCATCAACTCTCTCAGCCTCGGCCCCGACAAGCTGCCGGAGGTGGGAAAGAAGTAAGATGCAGAAGCATTTTCTTGCAATATGTTTTATCTGGTTGTCCACAAGTTTTTTGTGGGCAACCGAATTACCGCCACCGTTTACCTCGTACGAAACTGCGTCATCGTCAGGAGGAGGAACTTTCACTTGGGATATAAATCAAGATGAGATTTCCGGTGACATCTATGCAGGGTGGATTACAGTTAGTGGCATGTATAGTACACTTAATTTGAAATTTAATGGCACATCAGGCATATTGAGATTTCGTTGTGTCATTTATGCTGGCGATATGTATAGTAATGATCAAAAATGGAGTTGCGATTGGTTGTCGGATGGCGTGCTAATTGACAAGTGGGATGGCAGTTTAAACGGTGCGTCGTATCGGGAAGTGTCCATAGCATGCAGATTTGAAGAAAGTGGCGAACATGTTCTTGGGCTTTATCTTGCCATGACCAAGCACTCCTCAAAACATTATGTGCAAGGCCCTCAAATGAAAATAAGTAACATTGAGTGGCAGCCGGATTATGTAGATGTTGATGTGGATGGCAAAGCTGTGCGCGTTGATGGCGAATGGGTTCGCCAGAATGTGTCAAGCAACGCCTTGCATGATTGCAAATACGACTATGGCGATATTCTCAATAGGGTTGGGGATAATGGCTACACGATATTGGATTCGTATATTGCTGGGCTGACACCAACGAACTCCAATTCGCGGTTGCTTGCAGACATTCAAATGGTCAACAATGCAGCTATTATAACATGGGAACCAAATCTTGATACACGGGTTTACACAATATATGGCAAGACCAACCTGACCGACAGGGCGTGGCATTCGCCCACTAACGAGGCAAGCCGGTTTTTCAAGGTCGGCGTCGAGATGCGGTAGGGGGCGGCGGGTGGGCGACGTGAAAGTCCGCCGCACCGATAGAGGAGTGTGTGTGCTATAATATTCCGCATGTGCATGAACCCGAAGGGATCTTCAAGGGCGCATGGCGATGCGTACCAGAACTGGCGCAAGTCCTTGCGCAACGCCGCGATCAACTACCGCAACGGGTGGTTTTTCGTCACGTGCCAGGTCGCGCACAACAAGTCGATATTCGGCGCGATAGTCGGCGAGCGCTGTGAACTCAACGATCTTGGTCGTCGGGTCGAGGAGTGCTGGCGAGCCATGCCGTCGAAGTACCCCGAGCTTGAGCTTGATGAATTCGTCTTGATGCCCAACCACTTCCATGCCATCGTGCGCGTGCATTACCGTCCGACAAACAAGGAACAGCACCTCGGCTTTCTCATGGGGCGATTTAAAGGAGGGACTGGTTTCATCTACGGCAAGCTTCGCCGTTCTGGCGAGGTCGAGGACATTGGCGAGCATCTGTGGCAGCAGGACTACTGGGACAAAATCGTCACGAACGAATCTCAGCTTGCGGCATATCGCAAGTATATCCGTGAGAACCCGCGCAACTGGACTCGCGACAGGTTCGGCGCGGTCACGCAATACGCCTATGGCAACATCGACCTTTTAAAGGGACCTCGAATTGCATTTGTAGCGTCGCAGGGCTTTTGGGCAAGTGACTTGAAGCCGCGGCTTTTGTGGCGCCGAGACGGCGTCGCCATATCGGAGTGCGGGGCTTCAGCCCCGCCCCCATTGGTCTCTACCTTCACCAGCGCCCAGGAACGCGAAGCGCTACGCCGCGCCATTGCCAAGGGCCGCCTGATAATCCAGGTAATTCCGCAAGGCATACCGCCAGAAAGTGAATTGCCCTGCGACTTGCTTGCCGCTTGTCGCGCCGGCCGTGCATTGATCTTATCGCCGCAGCCAGCCGGCTCGCGCCTCAACAAAAAGGTCGCAACATGGTGCAACGAGTATGTGTTGCGCCACGCCGATGAAATCTGGGTGGGCGATATCTCGCCAAACGGCATGCTTGCCGCCATGCTAAAGGCACTCGGCCGGTCGGGTTGAATTATGTCAACGGGACTCGTCGTCCTGGAATTGTGATATAATTCCCACGCATAGGGGTGGTAACGAAAACCATGGACATTGAACGTGCATTTGCTGAGCTTGCGGTGGTAAAGCCGCTTAAGATCGTGACAAGCCGCGAAATCACCGTTGCGGTGATGGGCGCGGGGTCGCGCGGGAACGAATATCCCGCCTACGGAAAGCTGTTCCCGGGAACGATGAAGGTCGTCGCGGTGTCGGACATCGACGCTTCGCGCCGCGAACGCATGGGCGACGAATGGGGCGTTCCACGTGAACGCCGTTTCGGCGATTACCACGAGATGCTCGACGCGGGCAAGTCGGGCAAGCTCGCAGACGTAATGCTCGTGGCGCTTCCCGACGCACTGCACTTCAAGCCCGCGATGGAGGCGATGCGCCAGGGATACGACGTCCTTCTCGAAAAGCCGATGGCGCAGACCGAGCGCGAGTGCCTCGATCTGCTCGCGCGCCAGCGCGAGACTGGCGTCATGGTTGCAGTCGGGCACGTGCTTCGCTATTCGCCATATTTCCGCGCGCTCAAGAAGGCGATTGACTTGGGGCTCGTAGGCGAACTCGTGAACATCCAGCATCAGGAGCCGGTGATGTACGCGCACATGGCGCACTCGTTCGTGCGCGGCAACTGGCACGACGGCAAGGCGACAACGCCGATGATCGTCGCAAAGAGCTGCCACGACCTCGACATCCTTAAGTGGCTCGTCGGCAGGCGGTGCGTACGCGTGAGCGCCGAAGGTGGCATTGCGCTCTTTCGCGCTGACAAGGCGCCCGCAGGCGCGCCTGCGCGCTGCACGGACGGTTGCCCGCATGAGAAGAATTGTCCATACTCCGCGATCGACATCTACGACAGGAAGCGCTTCTTTCTCTACGTGTTCGACTTGAAGAAGGACTGTTCCTCCGAGGCGATCCTCGAGAAGCTGCGGACTACCGACTACGGGCGTTGTGTCTACCGCATGGACAACGATCAGCCCGACCATATCGTCGCCACGCTTCTTTTCGAGGGCGGGGTGACGGCGAGCTTCACAATGGACGCGTTCACGCCCTGGGGCGGGCGGCGTACGCGCATCATGGGAACGCTCGGGTACATCGAGGGCGACGGCAAGTCCTTTACGCTCCACCGCTTCGACACCGGGAAGTCCTACCCGTGGTCGTTCGTTCCGCCGGAAGGGGAGGCATACAAGGACAGCGGCCACGCGGGTGGAGATCTCGCGCTTATACGCGACTTCCTCCAGGCCGTAGACACGCGCGATTTCTCGCTTCTTTCGTCCAGCTTGGAGGCCAGCGTCGAAAGCCATGTCATGGGCTTTGCCTGCGAGCGCAGCCGTCTTGGCGGCGCGAAAGAGAATATCTGAGGTGCTCTTCCCAGAGATGGGCTTCCGCGATTTGCCCCGCTGCTCTGATTGTGGTATAATTCTCCATATGAAGAAAATTGCCGTAATGCTGTCCGCGGTGCTTACCGCGTCCGTAGTCTTCGCAAACGCCTGGGACGGAGTGCTCATCAAGGGGCGCACCGACAAGGACAATCCAGTGGGGTACAAGTCAGGCGAGCAGATCGTCTTCACGCTCGTCGCATCCGAGGTTCCTGCCGAGCTCGAGGACGCCGGCTACATGGTCGACTGGAAGCGCACCGGTGACGACGGCAAGGTGGAGTCGGGCAAGGTGCCGTTCAAGTCGGGCGAATTCTGCAAGGTGACGACGAAGCTCAGCATCCCCGGCTTCGTGCGGCTTGAGGCGTATGTTGTCGACGCCAACGGCAAGAAGGTCGTGCGCGACAAGCCCGCTCCGGGCGCGCCTGCCTGGCAGCCGTTCCTGAAGGACGTGTTCTTCGACGGTGGTGCTGGCGTTGATGTCGACAAGATCGGCAGGTTCACGCCCGAGCCGAAGGATTTCGATGCATGGTGGGCGAAGCAGAAGCAGCTTCTTGCGTCCGTGCCCCTCAAGGCGACGCGCAAGGAAGTGAAGACATTTCAGGGCGTAAAGATCTATGAGCTCTATGTCGACTGCTACGGGCCGCGCCCCGTCTCTGGCTATCTTTTCGTCCCCGAAGGAGCCGCACCGAAGAGCTGCAGGGCGCGCTGCGCTTTTCAGGGCTACGGGTTCTACAAGCAGGGCTGTCCCGAATGGGCTGTTTGGACTTGCAAGGCGCGCAACGAGATATTCCTCGAAATCAACGCCCACGGCTACGAACTTGGCCGCGAACAGGCATACTACGACGAGTTCGGCAAGGGCATCCACCCCGAGGGCTACTCGTACGCCTTCTCGCCCGATGAGAACGCAAAACCCGAGACCGCCTATTTCCGCTACATGGCGTTTCGAGTCATGCGTGCGCTTGAGTACGTGAAGTCCTTGCCAGAGTGGAATGGCAAGGATCTCGTCGTCGAAGGTGGGAGCCAAGGCGGTCTACAGACTGTCTGGGCCGCGGGGCTCGATCCCGACGTGTCGCTTGCGCGTCCGTCGATCTCCTGGGGGTGCAATTTCTCCGCGACGGAACCTGGCGGTCGTCTCCACGGTGGCTGGTTCGTCAAGTACGCGCCGGGGCTTGAATATTACGATACGGTCTCGCACATCGCCCGCGCCAAGTGCCCGGTCGAGATTACGCGCGTAGGTCTCGGCGACTACATCTGCCCGCCGTCTGGGCAGGCCGCGCTTTTCAATGCAATCAAGACGCCTAAGTCGATACTGTGGGTTCAGGGCTCGCAGCATGGGCTCGTCCCGCCGCAGCCAAACCAGACCTTCCGCATCGGCGACTTCGACCCCACCGGCGGCGAGTCGAAGTCACAGAGCGCTTCCTCGGACGTGAAGTAGGAGCAATGCTCCGCTATAGCTCGCAGTGTTCCTCGCCTAAAGCCCCGAGGGCCAAAATTATGGTATAATTCCTCCTTGATGGCGAAGCGGGAAAACTATGACGCCGCAAAGAAGCTCATTGCGGGCGCGAAACGGATTCTTATTTCGGGGCACCTGAGTCCCGACGGGGACTCGCTCGGCTCGATGATCGCGCTTGCGCGGCTTTTGAGAAACGCGGGGAAGGACGCGTGGGCGACCGCCGACATCAATGCGCTCGGCAAGCCCGGTTTTCTCGAGGGTGCGTCAGACATAATCCCGATTAGGAAGCTCAAGTCCGCGCGTCGGCGTCTTGGCGGCGCCTTTGACCTTTTCATCGCCGTGGACTGCAGCTCGTTCAGCCGCATGCCGCCAGAAGTCGAGCCGGTTGCGAAGGGCCTGAAGTGCATTTGCATCGACCACCACGTTACAAACGACGGCTCTTTTGGCGACGTGCAGATCGTAGACCCCGCGGCGTCTAGCGCGGGCGAGATAGTCTGGCGCTTTGCGAAGTGGATGGAGTGGAAACTTGACCGCGCGTCCTCCGAGGCGCTTTGGGTCGCGATGATCACGGATTCTGGCAGGTTTGCATACGACTCGACGAGCCAGCGCACCCTGCGCGCCGCTGGCGATCTTCTTAAGTATGGCGTGCGCACTGCTTTCATCAACGACGTCATATACGGTACGTTTACGCGAAAGGCGATTGAGCTCAAGCGCATCGCGTGGCGCTCGCTCCACATCTGGAAGAATAGGAAGGTCGCCGAAGTCTCGCTCACGCGCGACGACTTCCGCGAGGTGCGCGGCACTAAGGCCGAGGCCGAGGACATAATCGAGATTCCGCGTTCGGTCGCAAAGAACGAGATCGCTCTGTTCTTCTACCAGATCCCCGATCGCACGAAGGAGACTCGCTGTTCGATAAGGACGCGCGGCGACTGGGACGCGACTGTTCTCGCCGCGAAGTTCGGCGGCGGTGGTCACCGCAAGGCGGCGGGCTGCACGATAAAGGCGTCGATGGGTGCGGCAAAGCGGCAGATGCGCGCGGCCGTGAAGGAACTTTTGAAGAGCGCATGTCGTAAGACAATGCGCATCCCCGCGGGAATCGTATGACGAATAACGGCAAAGCCATTGTACTTACCGACGGAAAGGCCGGCCACGAAAACCAGTCAAAGGCATTCGCCCGCGCGCTGGGGCTCGACTTCCAGCTTGTGCCGGTGAAATTCAAGTCGCCGTTCCACAAGATGCTTAGCTACCTCTTCGACAGGCTTGGCATAAGAACTGTGAGTCTTCTTCAAGGACTAGACGAACTCCTCCACTCCTCCACTCCTCCACTCACCAACTCCTCCACTATAATCGGCACTGGTTCGGGGACTTTTTATGCTGCGAAGTCGCTTGCGCGCAAGATCCCTGGCGCGAAGTGCGGCGTAGTTCTTTATCCTCGCGGCTACCAACTTTCTTCATTTGACTGCATTCTCGCGCCGACATTTGACAATCCGGTGAAACTTCCCAACGTTGTCGAGATTCCGGCGAACCTCGTCGCGAATGACGCTGATTTTTACGAGAAGGGCGTCGCCGCGTTCAAGGAGCGCTATCATGGCGCGACCGACAACCTCGTCGGCGTAATCGTCGGCGGTCCGAACAAGTGTTCCTCCATGACGGTTGAGTGGATGAAGTCCCAGCTTGACGAGATATTCGCTGCAAACAAGGGCGCCGAGCTTGTCGTCACGACCTCTCGCCGCACGCCAGCCGATGTCGAGGCGCTTGTAGACTCCTATCCGTGGGCCTACAAGCTCATCTACTCGAAGGATCATTTCAATCCGATTCCGGCGTTCGTGCAGCTCGCGAAGCGACTCTATGTCACTGCCGAGTCTACGGGCATGCTTTCCGAAGCGTGCACCTTTGGAAAGGCGGAGGTCGTTGCGCTCGACAATCTGAAGCCCGGCCCCCACAAATTCCGCCGCTTTGTCGAGAACCTACGCCAAGAGGGGTATGTCGATGGTTGCCGCAAGGTCGACCTCTCCGCCGAGTTCGCCCGCGCAAGGGAGCTGATGGGGCTTTAAGATGTACGGCGGCAACTGGAGACTGCTGCGGAGCGTCGCCGCCCTAAGCCTGCCGACTGTAGTGGTCGTGGTGCTTGGCGTCAGGTTTCTGCTTAATGACGTTCCAGTCATTGTGCGCGACGAAAAAGCTCGTGTCCGCGCGGCGTCTGAACATGCGGCGAAGGCAATGCGCGAAGATCCGCTTTTGGCTGACTTTGTCTGGGATCGCGGGCGCGGCATTGTTCGCGGCGTGGCGCAGTTCGGCGACTATCCGTCTGAAATGTCATGGAAGGACTGGAATCCTGAAAGCGGTACGAAGAGTCGCGACATGTGGGGATATCGCATATTTGAGGGCGGGCGTCTTGTCTGGGCTCGTGGCGTTGGCGAGAAGGACGGCGATATGGTGTACGTGCGCTGGACCGATATCGAAGAGCGCGACTACGCGTTCATGTTCTATCTTTTCGGTCCGACGTTTCTGATTGTCCTCGTCGGCATCACCTTCCTCGGAGCGAGGTTTTTTGTCGACTACGTGCGTTCGCGCGACGACTTTCTCGCGGCGACTGCGCACGACCTCACGACGCCGCTTGTCGGCATGCGCTACTTCATCGGGCGGAACGACGAAGAGGCGAAGGTTCTCAACGAGCGGATGATCCGCCTTGTCACCAACATCAAGGACTTCCTACGGCTCGGCGGGAAGCGTTCCAAGCCGCAGCGGGACGAAATCGACCTCGTAAAGTGCTACGAAGAGGCGTATGCGCTCTTCCGAGAGGACGTCCGCGATGTCACAGACGGGTCGGATATCCCCGTTGCTATGGGGACAGACCCCACGGAACCCTTGAAAAACGGCACTTTCGCGGGGTCTGTCCCCAATTTTGTGGCGGAGGGGGACGAAACTCTCGTTGTGCAGATACTGTGGAATCTGATTGGCAACGACCTCAAGTATGCGCTTCCGTTTGGCCCGGTACGCGTCAGGTTCTATCGTGAAGGCGGCTTTGTCCGCGTCGAGTTTGCGGACGAGGGACAGGGCATGTCAAAGCACGAGATGGCGAGGGCGTTTGACCGCTACTACCGCGCCAAGACGGTCCTCGAGTCGGGGAAGGGTGGCTTCGGCATCGGACTTTGCACCGCCCGCGAGTTTGCGCGGTCGATGGGCGGAGATCTCTCCGTCAGGGCGAACAGCCCTCACGGATGCGTTTTCACATTGTCGCTCCCGGCGGCGAAGGAGGACAATGAAGCGGTATCTTGAGATACTGCGGCTCGTCTGGCCGCTCGCGCTCGGCATGCTCAACAACGCGGTCATGCAGTTTGTCGACGGAGTGTTCCTTGCGCGCGAGTCGCTTGAAAGCTTGGAGGCGTCGCTCCCATCGTCGATGCTTGCGATACTTGTGATGGGGTTCTTCCAGTCGGTTGTTGCGTATTCTGGGACTTTCGTCGCGCAGTACCACGGCGCAGGCGATTCGCGCGGCATTAGGATGAGCTATCGCGCTGGGCTTGTCATAACGCTTGCCGCCGGCATTCTTGCGATTGCGGTAATTCCGCTCGGGCTTTGGGTCGCCCCGTTCATGTCGGAAAATCCTGCTGTCGTCGCGCGCGCTTCCTCGTACTACGCGATCGTCTCGGTCGGTGCGATTGCGCTTTGCGGCCAGATGGCGGCATCGTCGTACTTCACCGGACGAGGGAAGACGCGTCTTGTCTTTTGGGTGAATGTCCTCGGCAACGCCGTGAACATCGGACTCGACCCGATCCTGATCTTCGGGCTTTGCGGTTGTCCGCGACTCGGCATGGCCGGTGCCGCATACGCGACTGTCGCGGCGATGTTCGTTCAGTGGGGCGTTCTTGCGTGGTGCGCCGAGCGCGATCTCCGCGGGCTTCGCGGCGACGGCGCGGCAGATGTGCCGCGCCTATGGCCGCTCGTCGGGAAAGTGCTCCGCTATGGCGTGCCGAGCGGCGCGTATTCGGCTCTCAACATCCTTTCATTCACGATCTTCGTCTTCGTCACCGGTCGAATCGGCGACCAGGAGTTTGCTGTCTCGAACGCCTGCTTCAAGGTGAACTACTTCCTCTTCGCGCCGATGGAGGGCTTTTCGATATGCGCCGCAACTCTCGTCGGCCAGGCCCAGGGCCGCGGCGATTCCGCCGCGGCGCACCGCGATGCGATGCGCACGCTCGTCCTCGGGCTTTCTCTCGTTGCCGTCCTTTCTGCCCTCGCGGTCATCTTCTGCCGGCCGATCCTCTCGCTCTTTGCCTCGCCTGGCGTACAGCTCTCGACGTTCTACGCCCTCGGTTTCTGGCTCTTCTTGCTAATGGCTGCGTGGCAGATTTTCGACGCGACGGACGTCATCGTCTCTGGCGCGCTAAAGGGCGCTGGCGACACGCATTTTGTCATGTGGTGGATGACTTTCTGCGCCTTCGGCCTGTGGTTGCCGCTCGTCTGGGTCGTCGCGAAGTGGCATAACACCATGACTGCGCTCTGGGGCACAATGGTGGTATATGTTGTCGTCATCTGTGCAGGGACGCTTGTAAGATGGTATAATGGTGGCTGGAAGAGGATAAAGCTCGTATGAAATTTGAAGTCGCATACAGGACTGCTGACGGAAAGATGGCCGAGACGACTATCGAAGTCGCCGATCGCAACGCGGTCTATTCGGAATTGCGCCGCCAAGGCATAACGCCTATCTCGCTTCATGAGGCCGGGACGAAGACGCGAGGCAAGTCCGCCGCGTCCGTGCAGACAGCAGGGGTCGTGAAGTTCGTTTTCATGCTCGCGCTGCTTGCGTTTGCCGTTTTTGCCGTCTGGTACTTTGTTCTTGCAGACGAGGGAACGAAGCGTCATGTGAGAAATCTCGTGACGCCGTCCACGAAAGTCGACATACGCAATCACGGTCCGGACGCCCCGCGCAAGGGAACGGGCGCTGTGAGCGTGAAGATATCGGAGTGAGCTTGCAATGCTTGAGGAACTGACGAAGTTTTACGACAGATACGTCGACGAATATAGGGAGCCAGACGGCACCCTGCCGAGCATGATGCGCCTTAAGCGCATCCACACCGGGTTTGTCGTGAAGAACGCAGAACTAATCGCCGACGGCGAGAAGTTCGATGCCGAAACGCGCGAGGCCGCTCTTGCCGCGGCACTTCTCCACGACACCGGGCGCTACGAGCAGCTTAAGCTTTACAACACCTTCCGTGATTCAGATTCGGTTGATCACGCCGTCTTTTCCCACGACATCGTGAAGGAGAAGGGCTGGCTCAATGAGCTCGTTCCCGACGTGCGAAAGCGCGACGCGATTCTTAACGCCGTCCTCTACCACAACAGACGCGACATCCCCGAAGGACTCGACAAGCTCACCGATGCCTGTTCGCACACAGTACGCGACGCCGACAAACTCGATATCTTCCGCGTTCTCGAAGACCAGGTTGAGCACACAGACTGGAAGGGCGACTCTCGCGCGTTCTGGAATCTCGCTATCAGCGCCCCGCCGAACCCCGTCGTAGTCGACTGCATAGAGAAGCGGATGCCCGTCGCCTACCAGGACATAACGTCGCTTGCCGATTTCGTCTTGATCCAGGTCGGCTGGATGATCTCTGGGCTTCACTACAAGACTTCGCGGCACATCTGCCGCGAGCGCGATCACCTCGAGTTCCGCCGCAATTTCCTCCACCAGCTGACGGACGATCCGTCAATAGACAAACTCTGCGACCTCGCATGCTCTGTTCTCTCATAGTCGCCGCCGCAGTCATAACTGCACAGCCGCTCGTGGACGAAGACGTCCTCGAGCCGAGCGTGCAGAATGAAGTCGACCACGCAATCTCGCTCGCGTCCACGAACGAGGTGACGCTTTCTTGCGCGGCGGTCGCGTTCGCCGAACTGTATGCGACGAACGGCATGAGCACGACTAGCCGCGCTGTGTCGCTCGTGTCGACGCAGAAGGGCGGGAGGTGGTTTCACGATGGCGCGGACGTCACGCCTGTCGCCGTCCGCATGCTCGTCGCCGCGTCGGGATGTCCGCTTGCGGGTCCTAAGCCGTCGCTGACCGCCGCCGAGGTATGGCGGCTTGCGGAGAAAGACCATCTTTCCTTTATGGCCGCGGCGCTTAAGGCGGAGAAGCTCGGCTTTTTTGCGCAGGGCGGGTCGCAGCCGTTCAACGAGGAATGAGCGATGAAGTTTGTCGTGACAGCTGGCCCGACGCGCGAACATCTCGATCCGGTGAGGTTTCTCTCGAACCCGTCTACCGGCAAGATGGGCTTTGCCGTCGCGCGCGCTGCGGCGATGCGCGGGCATGAAGTCGCCCTTGTTGCCGGACCTGTCTCGCTCAAGACACCGAAGGGCGTCAGGCGAATCGACGTGACGAGTGCGCGAGAGATGCTCGCCGCCGTCGAAAAGGAGTTGTTTAACAGTTCGCGGGACATGGCTCTTAATATCGGCGGGCGTGTCGGAGACGCGCCCCTACCGGTAGGGGCGGCACTCCGTGCCGACCGCACCTCGCAATGCTCCATGGTCTTCGTCTCTACTGCAGCGGTTGCGGACTGGCGGCCTGCAAAGTGTGCGGCGAGGAAGCTCAAGAAGGGTCAGATGTCTGACACGCTCAAGCTCGTCCGCAACCCTGATATCCTCAAGGAAATCGCTCGCAGAACATCGGCCACCAACTCAAACACTCAAACACTCAAACACTCAAACACTTATCTTGTGGGTTTCGCCGCAGAGACAAACGACGTCATCGCGGAGGCGCGGCGCAAGTGCCGCGAGAAGAACCTCGACATGATCGTGGCGAATGATGTCACGGAGAAGGGCTCCGGATTTGGTGTCGACACCAATCGCGTGACTTTTGTGAGGAAAGACGGTTCAGTTGACCGTCTGCCGCTTATGACCAAGCTCGCCGTTGCTCGGCGGATTGTGAGGGAATGTGAAGACCTTTGTCCTTAACGGGTGGTCTGCGAGCGAGCAGGCGTGGGATCTTTGCGCGTTTCCGCGCGACCGCGTGTTCTCGTATGTCGATCAGTTGGAAGGGCTTCCAGAAAAGGCGGTGGAGGCGGAGGACGAAGTTGTTCTCGTAGGTTGGTCGATGGGTGGAAGCGCCGCGCTTCGTCTCGCTGTGGCGTACCCCGAGAAGATAAAGGGGCTCGTGCTTGTCGCGGCTACGGCGAGGATGATGAAGGACGATGGCTGGGCGGGAATGTCTGAGAGGCGTCTTGCGGCGCTCGAAGTGGGGCTCAAGATGACGCATGGCGAGGGGTTCTTTGGAATTCCCGACGGCAAGCCGAATCCTTACATTCTCGATGAGGAGCGTAATCTCGCCCGCGGGCTCGTCTATTTGCGTGAGACAGATGTCCGCGACGCGCTTGAGGAACTAAATGCCTCGGGGCGGCTTAAGTGCCCGGTTGCGATATTTCAGAGCGAGCGCGACGGAATCGTGCGCGCCGAAAACGCCGCGTACCTCAAGTCGATATTCCCGCAGGCATCGGTGACGATGGTCCCTGACTCGGAACACGCCTTGCCGATCATTATCCCTGAAGCGATCGATGCCGCCGTTTCAGCTGTTTTGAAGGAAAATATAAAATCGGCAGTTTAGGTTTTAACGCAGAGTCGCGTAACCGCCGCGCAAGCGGGGCTCGCGATTCGTAGCGAGCCAAGCCGAGCGAAGCGAGTGCCGAGAGACGCGAAGTGCGCAGAGAAGAGGGGATGTTGTATAACACATGAAAAATTATGAAGGTAAATGTTGTCATCAACAAAGAAATCACATTTCAAAACCTATAAAACACTCTGCGTTCTCTGCGACTCTGCGTCTCTGCGTTAAAAATTCTTAAAGGGAAAACATAAATGAAACTTGAAAACGTCTTTATGCTTCTACCGAATCGGACGGTCGGGTTCGGTTCGATTGAGATCGAGGGCGACACAATCGCCAAGATTGATTTGTACCCTGCGCCAGACGCCACGCACCAATCGCGCCTCGTTCTTCCTGGTCTTGTCAACTGCCATTGCCACGCGCCGATGACGCTCTTGCGCGGTGTAGGCGGCGGGCTTCCGCTGCAGCGCTGGCTTGAAGAGGCGATCTTCCCCGTCGAGGCGAAGATGACAGACGCAGACGTCGCCGCGGGAATGACATGGGGCGCGATGGAAATGCTCGCGGGCGGCACGACGTGTGTTGCGGACATGTACGAGCACACTCGCGCAGGTGCTGATGCGCTTGCGGCGACGGGGATGCGCGGCAATGTGTGTAGGGTCGGGCTTTCATTCATCCCAGGCCGCCTCGCCGAGTGCATCGACTTTGCAAAGACGTCGCCCGGCGGCCACCTTGCCGCAGATATCTGTGTTCACTCCGAATATCTTACCGACGAGAAGTTCTGTCGCGCGCTAGCGGAGGCGAACAAGGAACTTAAGCGTCCGCTTCACGTTCACGTGAGCGAGACGAAGAAGGAACACGAAGAGTGCATCGCCCGCCACGGCAAGACGCCGATTGCCTATCTCGCAGATACGGGTCTTCTCGACCGCGGCGGATATGCCGCGCACTGCGTGTGGTGCACGGACGACGACTTCAGGATCATGGCCGAGAAGGGCGTCTCGCTCGTCCACAACCCGACGAGCAACATGAAACTCGGAAGCGGCTTTGCGCGCGTGCCCAGGGCGATGGAGCTTGGCGTGAATGTCGCGCTTGGGACGGACGGGACTGCCTCGAACGACAACCTCGACATGTTCGAGGAGATGCATCTCGCCTCGCTGATCCACAAGGGGCTTGCAAACGACCCTACAGTCCTCTCGCCGTGGGACATCA